>JAYENM010000001.1:0-6533 GCA_034722095.1 Caldifarciminota bacterium
ATATTAATAAAGAGACATCCTCTATAAAAATCGGAGCAACACTGTTTTTTTAAGTTTATTTGCTTTACTTAGATGCTCGGTGCAGAACAAGGAGGCGCCTATGTAAAGAGGGAATCGTGAATTTTAGTAAAGGTTTTCAAAGAACGATTGCTCTTTGACATGTATATACCTCAGCAAATCATGAAGACTTTTTCGGGTCTGTAGTTTTCACCGAATTTAAGCATACTGAGCATCATATGAGTGATCTTTTTAACTATGCAGACCAATGCTTGTTTTTCAGTCTTTCCCTGAGACAGCTTATTGTAGTACAGGTATTGCATCTCTTTATTGTGTCTAATACAGGCTACAGCACCCATATAGAGTCCCCAACGGGCATATTTAGGTCCTTTTTTAGAGATCTTATTAGCGTACTTTGTTTCTCCTGACTCAAATATCTGGGGAAAGAATCCGATATGTCCGATGAGTTTGGTTCCGTTTTCAAAGGTAGCGCCGCTGTCATCCACGAGCGAGAGCAATGTTGCAATTGTCTTTGGTCCAATGCACGGTATAGTAAAGAGACTTTGTCCTGGGAAATTCCCTTTGTCCGAAGAAAGAGACAGAATATCTTTGATATGTTTGTTAATAGTCTCGATTGAAGTAATCCTTGAAAAGGAGGATAACATTGATTAAACGGCTTGCAATACTCTTTTTATTCCCGTTTTTCGTTTCCGCAGAGGTTACTTTTATCTGGGAAGAAGTACCTCTGGATTTGCCTCCCTCCATAAAGGTTTTTGAAGGGATAAATTACAATCGTCCCGTTCGAGCGTGGTACATTGATGTCGATCTATCAGATACCAACATCGTAATCAAACCAGTTATGCATGAAGGAAGCTATTGTGAAACTGTTTCTTCGATGGTATCACGGAATAATGGTTATGCAGGAATAAACGGTGGTTTTTTTTATGGAGGGACTGCTCTGGGCTTAGTGCAGACAGACGGAATTATCCTTTGCGCTCCGCTAACTACTATCGTAAGATCGGGTGTAACATATTATCCGACACGAGGAGCCTTTGGTATTAAACAGGATGGCGCCCTGGATGTAACATGGGCATATATGTGGGAAGGCACGATATATAGTTATCCCGAACCAAATCCTAATCATCAAGGTAATCCGGCTCCTTCTCCGGATCCTGCGCTTTTTACTCCAAATGCCGAACCGTGGAATACCTATCAGAGTATAGGAGGAGGTCCTAATCTTGTTAGCAACGGTGGGGTAAATGTGACTTATGAAGAGGAGATTTTTTGGGACAGTGGTGTGGGATTAGATAACAACGATCCCAGAACAGCTATTGGTTATACGCCTGAGAATCATGTTATAATGTTTGCGGTTGATGGTCGCCAGAGTAATTGGAGTATTGGATTAAGTATTCCGGAAGTTGCAGAGACAATGATAAGTCTTGGTTGTGTAGAGGCTATGGGATTGGATGGTGGGGGGTCTACAACGATTATAGCAGCTGACTCTCTATTAAATAAACCCTCTGCTGGTAATCAGCGTCAGGTTGCCAATGCTCTGGTTGTTATGCCAAAACCTGAATCCCCACCGCCAAGTTTGATCTTTGATACAGGTGATTCCGTTTACAATGAATTCGGAACGGGTTGGTTCGAAAGTTCAAATGCAGGATACTGGGGGAGCACGAAAGCTCGGTTGAATGCTGTCGGAAATGGTTCCGATTACGCTGTATGGCAAGCAGTTCTACCATGTTCAGGGCTCTGGCAAATCGATGCTTGGTGGGTTCCGGCATCTAACAGGGCAACAGACACACCATTCATAGTTTCATCAAGATTGGTTAGAGACACTCTTTTTGTTAACCAGAGGTCGGGGGCTTATCAATGGAATGAATTAGGAAAATGGAATTTTCAGGGTGGTGATTCTGTTGAGGTGATCGTTACTGATAAAGCCAGTGGTGATGCTTCAATTTACGTTTGTACAGATGCAATTCAGTTAACTTTGGTTGATTCAGTAACTATCAGCGTTACTGAAATTACTTCGGCTCCTAAATTCTCAGACATTATCATTGGCTATCCCAATCCTTTTAACGCTTCTATAAACTTTAAGATTAAGAATACGGGCTTACAATTGGAACGAGTAGCGATATATGATTTAACTGGACATCAAATAATAGATTTAACTGGGCGTATAGTTCCTTCGCATGGAGGTTCTGCTCTATTTTGGGATGGAAGAAATGGTAGTGGTAATCCTGTATCAAGTGGTATATATTTCATCCAACTTGTTAACGAAGAAGGTGTATGGACACATAAAATTTTAATGCTCAGGTAAAAAATAATTATTGAGAGGAGGTGGTTAGATAAAATAATGAGTTGTTTTACAGTTAGTTGTTTATTAAAGTATTAACCATTAAAAGAGGAGGAGAAATATGACAAATATGGAAGTTTTGTTTTTTAACCAAAAAACAGGAGGTGTCATTATGAAGAAGATCAAATTTTTGTACATTATCCTGGTGCTGGGTCTTACATCATTCGCTATGGGACAAACAGTATCAGAAGAATGGATTATTAAAGCAACTGATGTGGATGCAGCTGCATGGCAGGCATCTGGTAATGCTCGTGGAGTTGATGTTAACATCAATTCTACCCATACTGGAAAAACTGTTCTGTATGCAGACCACAGTGGTAATGGTGTTCATGTTCATGATGCTGCGAATGGTGCTTATTTGTGGAGCCTGGATACAACTGGTGTTGGCCCGGTTTTTACTGGTCATACGGTTTCACCTTACCGCGTTGCTGTTACTGCTGATGGTCAGGTTTTTGTCAATTCTTTTGATGGTATAGTAGTAAAATGGGCTGATGATGCTGCATCTACTGTGCCTTCAATTGTGATTGATCTTTCAGGAGAAACAGGTAACAGTCGTGGATTGGAGGTTGTAGGTTCCGGCAATAGTGTTAGGGTTTTCTTAGGAAAAGGAACCGATATACGAATATTTGACGACGATGGAACAGGTACTTTTGTCGAAGCAGTAACTAGAAAAATTGAAACCGGTTGGACAGCTGAATGTGAAGCAATTGCATGCAATGATTCAAACCTGGTATTTGCTGCTAAAGTTGCAAGTGCTCAAGATCAGTCTGTATACCGTCGTGTTTACGAACTAATTGGAGGTCAGTACGTGAACGACACCACCCTGGTATCCAATCTTCCATATTTATCATGGTTTATGATTCAGGGACTTGATGTAGCTGGTGATTATTACGTTATGACTGAATCAGCGGGAGGTAACGACGGTTTTGGTATTGGAACTTTGGATGGTCAGAATTACAATCCGCTGAGTGGTGATTCTGATGGAGATAATGTTTATGATGGGGGAATGAATAACCCCACATTGGTTTCAGATATTTGTATTGATCCAGAAACATATCATGTATATTGGACTGCTCCAGGTGCAGATGATTGTTCTGGTATCGGCTGTCTCAAGCCCCATCCCGGACCTGATCTACTTTTTTCCGAATATATTGAAGGTTCCAGTAATAATAAGGCTTTGGAAATTTACAACGGGTCAGGAGAAGCAATTGATTTGTCTGAATACCGAATTGCTCAGAGTGTAAATGGTGGTGGATGGCAATATTACCACTATTTCCCTAACGGTGCAACGCTTGCTGACGACGATGTTTGGGTCATCCTTAATAGTGAGGCTTCTACCGATTATTTCTTACCTGAAAATGCAGATGAGGTATTAAGCTATCCAAGTGTTGTACATCATAACGGAGATGATGCCAGAGGTCTAGAAAAAAGAGTTGTTTTTGGCACTGATACAACCTGGAAACTGATTGATGTGATTGGTATTCCGGACGAAGATCCTGGTTATGGTTGGGATGTTGCTGGTGTTTTAGAAGCCACAAAAGACCACACTTTAGTAAGAAAATCGTCAGTTACTTCTGGAAACCTGGATTGGGTAGCTTCAGCAGGGACAAATGCCGATGATTCAGAGTGGATCGTTTATGATAAGAATACGTTTACCTGTCTTGGGTCTCACCCATATCCGTTCTTAGAGACAGGAGCAAACGGTGATTTGGATTTAAGCTGGGACTTCAATACAGCTGGCGGTGCTGGTACAATGGTAGTTGTGGACTCCTCTTCTTCTGCCTGGGGAAGTGAAGTTCTTCTTTTCACTGATGAAGCTTATACCGGCATTGCTTATATTGAAGATGCAATGGGTACAAATTTGAGTGTTTCTGCGGACATATATTTGATTGGCCCGGCAGACCCAGATGCACCACTCTATACTGGTCTTGCAGTGAAAGCGGATTCAGCGGGTCTTGTTTATTATCGGTTGGTTTACCGTAATTCCTCAAGCTCAGATAATGGCCAGATAAGATTGCAGGGGTACGATGGCGCCTGGCAGACAGTCAGGAAATGGAATCCGGGAGTTGATTTTGATACGCTCGAGACTGGTTGGCATAACTTAGAAGCTCGTGTAGTAAATAACAATTTTACTGTATTTCTGAATGGAAAAATGTTGCCGGACTGCCCGATTTATGTAGAGTCACCGGTAATCGTAAATGGCTTTCCAGGTGTTTTTACTTATAATACTGCTAATGGAACAGTTCTTTTTGATAACTTTGTAGCAACTGAGGGAGTAGATCCTCCTCTTGTGGATGCCGGTCCTGATATGAATGTAGAAACGAATACGCTGGTAACATTAAGCGGTACAATATTCAATGCTCTACCGGGAAATGCAATAACGTGGACACAGGTTTCTGGCCCTGCTGTAGTACTAAGTGACTCCTCAGAACTGAATGCTACATTTATACCGACTGAAGGTGGTGTATATGTATTCAAATTAGAAATTACTGCTGGACCATATTACGGTCATTCAGATGAAGTGACAATCACAGTCGGTGAACCTGAAGAGCTCTATACCTGGTGGGAAAAGAATGCAGGTGATTATACTTTCTTCCAGAGTGACAATAATACAAGAGGTATGGACCTTAATCCTGTCACAGGACATTTACTTGTTGCTTCGAGAACAGAGGGGAATAATATCCATGTATTAGAAGCAGAAAATGGAACTTATCTTAGCAGTCTTGATATGACAGATGTTTCAGGTGGTATATTCCCAATTACTTTGGTCTCTGTTGCCAATGATGGAGTAATCTATGGTTGTAATTTAACTACCACTGGAGCTGGCTTTAAGTTCTATAGATGGGGAGATGAATCTTCCACACCTACAGTAGCTTTTGAAGGAGATCTGGATCAGCGTGTTGGTGATTCCTTTACAGTTATAGGAAGCGGAGCAAATACTATTGTATATGCAAGTGGTGCAAATGTGACGAAAATTTATGTTTTCACCACGACCGATGGTATAAGTTTCTCCCTTTTTGATGAGATACCTATTTTATCAAGTTTGGCTCGTGGAGGTATAGCTCCTGTGGCTGATACGCTTGGTTCAGATATTTGGGTTAATTGCTCAGGTAAACAGGCTGCTCTTATTGATACAGGTGGAACAGTAATTACCACTATTGATACATCTATGAATACCTTTTTTGCACATATTGATTATATGGAAACTGGAGATGGAAGAAAGTTAATAGCTGTAGCAGGAGGAAATTGCGGTGATGTTCCAGCATGTATGAGGTCTGAAGTCTGGGATGTAACAAACCCTTCTGATCCATGGCGTTTTGCTTACGGATCTCTGACAAATACTCCTGTTGCTAATGTAAATGGTACTGGTATTGCAATTCTTGAAGAGAAGGAAGACGGTGTTTTGAATCTTTACCATCTACTTAGCAACAATGGTATAGCGCTTTACTCTGAAGAAGAATTTATAACTGTTGATGTCACTTTCGAAGTGAATATGTCCTATCAGATTACGCTTGGCAACTTTACTGCGGATACAGATTATGTTGATGTTGCTGGGAATTTCAATAATTGGGGTGATAGTCCAATCGTTTTGGATGATCCCGACTCTGATAGTATTTATTCGGTAACGGTAAGCGGTTTTTGTCCTGGTGATACAATAGAATATAAATTCCGAATTAATGGTAATTGGGATACTTCAGAATTTCCTTTTGGCGGACCAAACAGAGTATATGTTGTTCCTGATACAAACAGCGTTGTGAGTCACTGGTATAATGACGAAGAACCGCCAGAAGGCGTCAGTGATAATGCTGCTATTCCAGATGTTTTTTCTCTTCACCAAAATTATCCCAACCCATTCAATACGGCTACTTTTATCAAATACAACCTTCCTAAGGAAGCGGAGGTTAGAATTCTTATTTATGATTTGATGGGCAGAGAAATTAGAGCATTGGTAAACGAGAAACAAAATGCTGGTTACAAATCTGTACTCTGGGATGGTCGGGATAATAACGGACACAAAGTTAGTTCCGGTCTGTATATTTATCGAATGATAACGGGTGAATTCCAGAAAACGAAAAAGATGATATTATTGAAATAGTAAACGACCGGATAATTAGAATGGAAGGAAAAACACAAAAGTAACTTCCATTAAGGGAGTAATAAATGAAGGCGGGTCTCATGT
>JAYENM010000002.1:0-6518 GCA_034722095.1 Caldifarciminota bacterium
GATTGGGGTATCTAAATTTTGAGAGATTCTACTTTGATTTGAACGCAGGCATAGCAACCCTGGACATGACAGGAGTGTATAATGGAAGATCCGATGCAGAGATAAAGATGGGTATAGCAACACTGACACTAATTCTTCCTCCCGAGACAGGAATCAGACTCAAAACTAATGGTGTCTTATATACCTCCGCAGAGGGACTCATACGAAAAGACAATTGGTACACCTCAAAAAACTTTGGCAGAACAGACGGCGAACTGCTGATGCACATATACGGTGGGCTGGGAACACTAAAAATAATGTACAAGAAATAAAAATGATTTATAGTATCAAAAAATTACCTTTCTGTATCCTTCTCTTTCCTCTTTGCCTGTGCGGTGGAAGTATACCACCAAAGACTGTTTCACTTGTCCCTAGTGTGACAGAAATCGTATACGCGCTCGGTGGAGAAAACGCCCTCGTTGGAGTTGTTGATCCTGAAGGGTATCCAGAAGATATTGATAAACCCATAGTGGGAAGATTTTCGTCGCCGAATTTCGAAAGAATATACGCACTTTCGCCTGATATTGTATTCATTGAGAGTGGTGAACAGGAAAGATTTCAGAAACCTCTCGAGAGTCTCGGTATTGAGGTCATAACTATTACGCCAAAGAGTATAGATGAGATATTCGGTGCTATTATAGAGGTAGGAAACATAATCGGCAAAGAAGATGAAGCACTTACACTTGTAGATTCATTGAAAAATGAACTGAAGAAGATCAGGAAATTAGCGAATGTCCGTAAGGAAAAAAGAACCGTATTTTTTGAACTATCTGAAAATCCTCTCATAACCATAGGAAAAAGAAGTTTCATAAACGAGTTGATAGATGAGGCAGGAGGCATAAACATAACATCTGATATAAATTCTCCCTATCCTGTTATCTCACAGGAACTTGTGGTAAACAGCAATCCAGATGTTATCATAATAGCACATAATAATGGCACAGATCCCAAAACACGGATAGGATGGAAGGAGATAGAGGCGGTAAAAAACGGCAGGATTATAGAAGATGTAGACCTGAACCTGCTTTTACGACCCGGACCGAGAGTAATAGAAGGAATAAAGACAATGACATATGCCATCTACGAACATCCATGATACCTAATAGTAGACCTGTCGTTTTTTTGACCTTCGCTTATCACTGCTTACTTTATCGCAACTAGGACAGGCTGTGCAAAAATGTGATTTTCCCATGTTGCGGCTCGACTGAGCCCTTCGGCAGTGAGCTCAGGGCCGAACTGCTCGCCGAAGGCGGACAGGAACGACTCGACTGAGCTCGCCGAAGTCAAACCTTGTCCCTACAGTGTAGGGACAACCCTTGCCATACGGCTCTGTGAGTGGTTGTCAGCAGGAGAGCCTTTAATGTCGATTGTGATGGAGTTAAGGCGCCTGCCTGTCATACGACCTGTATAGGCGGTAGGCAGGTAAGCCTTTGGAATTAAGGCGTCAGCCTTTTATATAAAACCCTTTCCATACGGCCCTACGGCTCGTTCACAGAATCCGTCTCAAGATCCGTATGGATATGGATATGAGATGCTGTGCAACGGATTAACTTCAATCTACCTGTCCATACGGATCCCATACGGGTCGTATGACCGTAGGGATCGGTAGACAGGCTTGCTGCTCCATACGGCCCTACGGCTCGTATGAGATGCTGTGCAACGGTTGTTTCTGCACAGCCTGAGGAGGTTTGCTTATAATTGCAAGGCTGAAGCCTCGCCCTACGCTTCACGCCCTACTGCTTTACTATCTCTCAGCTCAATAGCCTCTGTAGATCCACGTCGGAATAATGACGAATGATATCAAGGGCATCTATTGTCGCCTTCAGAAATGTTCTTATCCCCCTTTCTGAAAATGGTAAGAGAATCCTCTTCAACTCCTCCGTTTTCTTCTCAGTCATGCTGATTTTAAGGAAGGATGCCCTGTATATATCTACAAGTCTGTAAAACATCTCGTTATACGCACTCTTCGGCAATCTCTTTAGTGATATGAATTCCACTCCCCTTTTGAGAAGTTCAAGAATATCATCCCTGTATATGGATGCAACCGTGGGGGTAAATGCAAGTACCAGAAATATACCCGACGGTTTCCTGTAGATATACGGCGTCATACAACTCCTGATTCCTCTGTGTATAACCCGTATCTCTCCAAGATCCTCAACAGTAGCATCTATTACCTCGTCTTTGAAAATTCTTCCCTCAATATTGTCAGGTAAACGGTTCAATGCCGTGAGGGCAAGCCCCCTCAGAAGATTGATTCCCTTTTCCACAGCAACCGTTTTCCACCACAGATGAAACAGTGTTTCTGCCTCATCTATGAGTACAACAAGTCCTTTCTTGCCCAGTTTCCTTGAAGCCCAACCAAGAGAGCTCAAAATATAACAATAATTATCCGCCGATGTGGAAAATGAAGGGAGCAATGGAAGTCTTCTTGTCTTTTTGCTCTTTGATAACCACCATCTGGGATTAGGTTCGCCCTCTACCCACTCCCAGAGTCCTTCATCTACAGTATCCATACCCTCAAATGGACAAAAGAACCTGTTATCCTTAAGAATATCACTCTTGATAACCTCTGATACGAAATCCCTGAATCCCTTTTCTTTGCCGTCTCTGTAAAGAAAGGACGATGTGAGCTCTCTGTATACTCTTCTTGGTTTATACGGCGTAACATCAAATGGGTCCAGAGAAGCCTTGCTTACAGCAAATCCCGCATTTAATGCATAAAGATATACATAATCAAGGAAGTGGGTCTTTCCCGCACCGTATTCACCTTCTACTATTATACATCCCCCTCCCTTCTTTCCTGCCCTTAAAAGGGCATTGTTTATCTTCTCTACCTCTTCTTCCCTGCCATATGTAAAATCAAGAACACTCCTATGCGGCACGATACCAAGTTTGAATGCCTCCAGTATCTTTCTTTTTCCGTAGTCACCAATTCTGGGAGGCCTCTTCACAACCGGCGTTCTAATTTCTCTTTTTCTGTCTATTGACAGTCTGGAGACTGGAATCCACACGGTTATTCCTATACGGAAGTGAACAAGGAGCTCCTGTCCGTTCCACCTCTCCCCCAGAATCTCACCCTTGCCGAAGAATGGATGGGTCACACTTTTAATATTCTTCTTTGTCTGATATCTCTCTATCCCCATTTTCTATTGATTTTATATTTCCCCTTATAAGTGCCTCTGCGAGTTTTTCGTTTAAAACCCTGCGGGGGTCGCTTCTCAGTGAATGTAATGCCTGAATAAAGGTTTTTACAAATATCCTGCGATACCCAATATCCCCGTACCTCTCCCTGTAACACGCCTCTGCAAGAATCTCTGCTGAATGCTTGATAGCGTAGTCATTAATATCCATACTATAGGCATTCTTGTACAATTTTCCCAATCTTTCTCCAACCGTTCTCAAAAAATCGGTAGGCTCCATACCAATCTGCTCGAGATCTATCCTCACACCCGACGGATTTATTGTAGAGAATATTCCCTCAAGCCGCTGTTTTAATGCCTCATATACATCTCCCCGTTTGTCAAGAAGTTGATATACATCTGGAATTGCATAAAGCACCATAGAACTCGGGAATCTTGAATTGCCACACTCATCTATGAGTTGACGGAGATTGTCAAGTGCTTTTTTCTCCGCCTTTGAACCGGCTATTGATACTGCCCGTTCTGCCTCATCAAACAGGAGAACGGTACCTGAATACCCTGTAAGTCTCATAAATTGAAGAAGAGAGCGAAGAAGCCTGAATGCAGTCTGTTGCGTGAGGTTTTCAGTGACGCCAAATCTGGATAAGTCCTCTATAGACTCTCCGGCGAACCATCTAATAATATCACTGAATTCTTCCTCATCTCCTTTATCTAATGCTATGAAACTATGCTTTATCCCGAGAAGAAAGCTCGTGCTCTCAATTCCGGATAGCCCTTTCAAATATTCATCCTTCTCCTCTCTGCCTCCAAGTTTCTCGGATACATCTGCATACCATACCCGTAAGAGCGCTTCAATACCTCTATCTGTGGGGTTCACAAGACTTTCAAAAGACGATGGAGGACAAGTGAGATTTTGGACAATCCTCTTATAGACAAGATCGAGTCTGTCAAATGGGCATTCCGTAGGAGAGAGGGGAATATAACTCACTACATATCTACACTGCCATGCAAGATCTCTGACACAGTATAAAAAGTGTGTTTTCCCACCACCGTATGAGCCAACAACAAGTTTAAATGTGGACATTCCCATCTTAAGAATCGAATCCAGATATTCGTTCTCAAGGACAGAGAGATATGGCTCAAGCCCAACGGTAAATGAATCTAACCCAAACTCCGGAGGGGTTCCAGACTCACCCAGTCTAAATATAATAGCCTTTGCAATGTTCGGCTTTATCCTCATAAAAAATCAGTTATACAATTAGACTTTGTCCTAAAGTGCTGTGACGGCAAAAATTATACTGTAAAGTTACGAGCAATGATAAGCCACTCGGGTTGTACCAAAATATACAAATTGAATCGGTGTCCGCAACCTTTTGGTAGCCGCAACTTTTCCGTGCGGATCCTGGGGATAAGTTGCGCAAAATGGGTTCAGGATGGCATTTTCTATACGCAGACTGAAGTCTGCGGCTACCAAATTTTGACTTTCTGCACAGCCTGTGAAGCCTGCGGCTATCAGACTACTGATAACCCTTTCAATTGAAATAATAGTCTCGGTAGTATCACAACACTTTGGGACATTCCCTACACCTACAATTAAATACTTTACCATACCTGTCTGCCGTCAGGCAGGTTAGTGGTTGTTTCTTACGTCAACTGTTGAAAAAATCAAGCATTTTGATTATCGTCTCCTTCAATCTGTCTCTTGGAACCACTGCGTCCAGTAGCCCATGTTCCAACAGGAATTCCGCTGTTTGGAAACCGGGTGGCAGTTCCTCCCTTACAGTATCCTTTATAACTCTTGGCCCTGCAAATCCTATCAACGCACCCGGCTCTGCAATGACTATGTCTCCAAGCGACGCATAGGATGCCATAACACCGGCTGTTGTGGGATTTGTTAATACACTTATATAGGGAATTTTCGCATCTGCAAGGAGACTTAGTGTAGCAGATGTTTTAGCCATTTGCATAAGCGATAATATGCCCTCCTGCATCCTTGCCCCTCCTGATGCACATACTACAACGAGGGGAATTTTCTTATTTATAGCGTGAAGGATGGCCAATTTTACTTTTTCTCCTACTACAGATCCCATGCTTCCACCTCGGAAATAGAAGTCCATACAGGAGAAAACAACGCTGTGATGCCCAATCTTCGCCTCTCCGGATATTATAGCATCTTTTAACCCTGTCTTCTTGTGGTCTTTTTCAAGCTTCTCTGTATAGTCCTTAAACCCGAGCGGATTTGCAGGAGAAAGCTCAGAAAAGAGTTCCTTAAATTCGTCCGTCAAAAGGGATATATATCTCTTTGAATCTATTTTAAAATGGTACCCGCACTTTTCACATATCCATAGCCTCTTTGCGAGTTCCTTTCTGTAAAGTATCTCTCCACATGAGTCACATTTGATCCAGAGTCCGTCTGGAATCTCTTTTTTTACTTCGGGTCTTGGTTTTTTTCGTCGAAAAAACATAATTCTTATATACTACTCTTGGTAGATAAGACTGATTTACTATCTTGGGGTATCCTGTACCTATGGTGGGTTAGTATAAACTAATGAAGGTAATCATATTGCATACCGTCAGCCAGATAAAAGATTGAATAAGAACCGATTCTGTGTCTTACAATTGCGGTTTGGTCTTTTATCACGAGCTCACCAGTACCCTTAACTCGATTACTCCTGCAGGGGTACGGTCAGCAATAGGATTTCCATTGCCATCAAATCCGATTATACCGTAGGTCCTTGCCACACTATCTCCGGGTGGAATATAATAACCATAAGCAAGTCCACCAGACATTCCCCTCATCCTGCCGTTTTTTGAATCCTCGTTTATCTCTTTCGATTCCTCCTTGAAGTCGTAGGTGAATATTATCACATCCCCCTCTGTAACGGTGGTATCTCCCTCAGGTGAAATCACGATCTCGGGGAAATGGATCTCCTCGTTCGTGTAAGGATTTATGATTTCCTTACCAAGGATGGAAAGGTATTCCTGTATCTGGAAAGTAGTTGTAGGGAAGGTACCCACATTGTAAGCGGCGTAGTTCTCCACCGCAGCCTTTAATGTATACATATTACTATAAACAGTATAATCATTTGTACTTCTTTTTGCGGCAGTATATTGCGGTTTACCCAGTAGATATACCAGTAGAATAACGAGTATAACTATCAGGATTTCCAAGAATGGAAACCTCCTCATACATTCCTCCTTTTCAAAATCTTGGTTTTGTCAAAAACTTAACCACAGAGAGCACAGAGATCTTGATTCATTAAAGATTTATGAAAGATCTTTGTCCCTCCCCTCTGTGATCTCTCACAAAATTAACCTCTTTATTCCGTTTTTTGGTCT
>JAYENM010000003.1:0-6517 GCA_034722095.1 Caldifarciminota bacterium
TGAAGTTCGTTACATTTGTCTCTTAATTCCTCAGTAGCAGGTAATTTCATATCTGCCTTTATAAGCCAGGGTCCATAATGTAAAATCCTTATCATTGCAATTCCTTTACTATCTGTAGAAGTAGCATAAGCAAAGTCCTCGCCAGTTGAAAATCCACTGTAAGTAGCGAAGACCTCGCAATACTTTGCTGGCTTACCATTAAACAATACTTGTATGGGCAAAAAATCACCTTCACTCAATACCATTGGATTTTTCAACGGTACTATTTCAATTTTGTGCCCAACAGGTTTGTTGTAAGCGCTTGTGTCCTCAGCCCCCACATTTATCAATGTCTTGGCATATTGTTCATAGTAGAGGCTCAAAATAACCTTACCCTTAACTCCTTTCTTTGGTCCCATTTTGTGGTGCATCTCTCCCTTTTCAACGTACATAGTGTAGAATCCAGATTTCAACACAGCAGTTACTATATATGCACCCGGTTTTTTAAAGTTTACCTCAGTAGCTAAAAAGCCACCCGGGTTAGGGTTTAGCCTATGGTGTTTACCACATCTGGGACAGATAAAATAGAATTCCTCTAACTGCTCCTCGGCTAAAAAATCATCCACTGGATAGTGATGCCCCCACCCAAAGAAAACTTTTGTCCTTGCCCTATACCCTGGATGAAAATCAGGAGAAAAGTCAGAAACATTTATCCACATTGTATGACCAGCACTCACTGACGGCAAAACTATCAAAGCTACTAGAGTCACAGACATAAAAACTAACTGCCTTCTTCTTCTTGCTATATCTTTCATCTTGTCCCCCTTCTAAAAAGTTACTCCAATACTTCCTAAAAACGACCTCCCAGGCATCTTACTCATCTCTTCATACTGAAAGTTGAGTATATTATTGATAGCAAAGGACAATTTCAGATGCTCGAAAACAGTCGCATTAAGCTTGGAATGCAGTAGATAGTATCCATCAAGTATATTCGTGTTATCACTGTCAATATACCTCCTGCCCGCATATTCTCCTCTCAAATCCAAAGTCAAGCCAATCTGGTCACTGTGGAAACTTAACCCTCCAATCAACTTATGCCTTGGAGTATAAGTAAGCTCTTTTTCAGTATCCATATCCCTTGCAATAGTATAGGTGTAACCAAGCGAAGTTGTAAAATATTTTAAGAAGTTTGTTCTCAACTCAAATTCTGCACCCTTGGTATTCACTCTTTCTGCATTTATATATGAGAGAAGTGGCTTACCTTCATAAGTCCCTATTTCCTCAACTGTAATCATATCCCTAACATCATTCCAGAAAAGAGAAAGATTGCACCAGCCCGAAACAAATGGCCCAACTTCAACACCAACCTGATATCCAGTGGACTTCTCTGGATTTAGATTTGAATTTCCCTTAATCCAAAAACCACCTCCAAACCTATGATACCAAAACATATGTAGTTGAGACAAGGTTGGTGCCTTAAATCCTCTGCCAATTGAAGCCCGAAATTTCAATCTGCCGAAAGGTTTATACATAAGATTCAACTTTGGGTTATATTGAGTACCCCAATCATTGTGAGCATCCACACGTAATCCAAGTATAGCTGAAAACATATCGAACCATTCCATCTGGTCCTGGGCAAACAAACTCTTGATAGCCTCGTTGCCATCAACTATGTCGCTTGTGCTTTTATTATAAGAATAGTCTCCACCAATTGTTACAAGATGATTACGGAAGACTTGCCTATCATATTGAATCTCAGTCCTGAAACCAATCTCTTCTGAAGTTGAGGTATCTCCCTGACTCACCAATGAACGGTTATATCGAGACCAATAGCCTCTTATCTTTATAGTAGAAAACCTATGCAGCCTCCAATTTCCCTTGATATTAGAGTTAAACTTCTTCTCTTTCATATCCAGAAGAATCCTATCTTCCCAATAGTAATTAGTAGAGCCAACAATCTTATTGTCCTTCCCATAGCTAACTTTGGTAAAAATATTATTGGTTGTATACTCATTCCATTCTTCTAAGCCATCAGTCTTGCTTCTGGTACCAGTAGCAATATAACCAATATTGTTAGCCTTGAGACCATGGCTTAACCGATAGATTTGCGTATTGTATGTTCCGTAAGAGATAGAACCAGAGCCACTTAATCTTGAGAGTGCTGGTTTCGTGATAATATTGATAACCCCTCCCAAGGCATCACTTCCATATAGTGCAGAACAGGGTCCTTTCAATATTTCTATCCTCTCAATCATATCCACTGGTATTTGGCTCAAGTCTGTGTTGTCGCTATGTCCTCCTTTAACCCTCTGTCCATCAACCATAATCAGTGTGTATTTACCAGGTAACCCTTGAAGCCTCACCACGCCTCGTGAATATCCAGAGCCCTCTACACTCACTGCTGTGAGCCATGCCACAGCATCAGCTGCCGTCTGATTGTTGGCTCTTTCAATCTCCTTGGCAGGGATTACATCAACACGAATTGGAACATCAGCAAGATATTTATTGGTCCTTGTAGCAGTTACCACTATGCCGCCCATTTCAATGGGGGATTCCTGCAAATTGAAATCTATGGCTGAAATCCCACCAGCCCTGACGCTTACCTCTTTAGTAACCGCTCCATACCCCATCATTGTTGCCAGAACCTCATAATCTCCTAAAGGAACATTTGCTATGAAATATCTGCCATTTTTATCAGTCGTGGTTCCTAGAGGAGTTCCTTTAACGAGAACATCAACGAGTGGAAGTGGATTTCCAGTCTCCCTATCTGTAACTCTTCCCTCGATTCTTCCAAACTCTGCTGATATCAACTCAGAGGGTAATGATAGACTGACTACTCCTAACAACAGAAAAGCTATACCTATCCTATTCACCGTCTCCTCCTTTTCAGTAACAGTTTAGTTTTTCTAAAACCTACTAACTATACTGGAGTGCAAAACTTTAGTTTTGCTTAGTAAAGCTAAATCTTTACACTCCAGTCCATTCATTTTTAGAAATACTTACCTATTACCCTTTTCAGTCTCACATTTGCTATCAGTTATTCAAAATTTCGGCTGCCATCAGGCTGGTACACATACTTGAAGGTAATAAATCCACTGTTATGTTGTGCATCGTAGTAGTTAAGAATCTTTACCTTCGCATATTTTCCATCGGCTGTTTTGACCATATAGACTGTATCCAGCGCAGTAAAGGTAGGTGGCATCCCGGACATATCATACCAATCTTTGAGCTCGGGATTTCCACTGTATTCGTGCTCGCCACCCATATCAGCGTAAGTTACTATGGTATCTACCACATAGCCACTCTCTGGTGCCTCAGTGAGAGCGTCAAAGTCTATTTTACCCATATTTATAGCTCCTCCACTTCCAGGACCACTTGTGCCACTATTTGTCTTAATCCTGAAGCGTTGAAACCCTAAATCCCAGCCCAATGAAGTTCCAGGCTCAGATACTGAAACAGAATCACCCTCCGAAAAACTGAAATACGCCCAGTCTTCGGAACTTGAGACATCTATCATATATTCTATAACTCCAGGGCCATCCCCATCCCCATTCCCATCGGTTGGATTTTCCTCTTTACAGCCCCAGAAAAGTCCAAATGATATGAGTACCACAATTATGGTTTTTCTCACAAGCATTTCTCCCCCTTACTTTTAAAATCCATGAAAATAACAATTTCTTTTCCCTAATTTTCTTCCATAAATGGCGAGTCTCTTATCTTTTTCATCTTTTGGGTTCTTCTCCAATTTAGTGGGTAGAATACCTGTCTGCCGATAGGTAGATAGGCACAAATTCAATTTGTGCCCGCACGATTTGAAATCGTGCCTACGTTTGAAATCCTAAATCATAAAGCAGGAGAGTCTTTTGAGTAGTCTATTTATCTTATCTCCTTAAATCCTTATTTCTATCCCACCATAGACAATGCGACCTGTATAGGGTGCATACATAAAGGCAGCATCGTCAGGGTGCTTCTCGGGCTGGATGTAATCAAGCAGGTTCTTTACACCTACAAAGATAGCTATCCCCTGTGATGGAAAACTTCTCGACAATCTGCCATTCAATATAAAGAACCCATCAGTATGTTTGATATAACTCTCGGGATCTGTTACCTCCTCATCCTTGCAGTAGTCAATATACATACTCCCTGTGTAATCACCACCGAATACAAAGTTCCAGTCACCAGGGCTATACCCGAGATTGATGCCTCCGGTAATCTCAGGAACTCGGGGGATATGTTTGCTATCCTCTGCATATTTATTCCCATGCACAGGATGGTCTACCCAATCTTCTCGCTCATTCTCATATTGGGCATCAGTATAGGCCAGATTGAGGTCAAGATCAAGGTCGCGACTGAGGAGCACTCTGGAACCAAATTCTATCCCCTGTGTATACGCCTTGCCTATGTTAGCCCATTCATAAGTGTAACCCAATCTTGCGGAGGATTCGCTGGCATCTGTAAACCCAATCTTGTCCTGCAGGTTAGTGCGGAAGAGATTGACATTCACCCTGTGCCTCTCGGCTGAGTAATCTGCTCCAAGGTTAAAGCTTATAGATTTTTCAGGTTTTAGACCTGCGGGCTTATTGACCCTTGGCGAGCCACTGCAAAGATGCAAATCTTCATTAAAGCCGTAAGGAACCCTAAAGCCGGTTCCCGCACTGCCCCGTAAGGTGAATTCAGGAGATAGTCTATACATTAGTGCTAATCTGGGATTAAAGGCCTTTTCATTATATTCAAGTGAGGGCATATCTCTGGGAGCAACCTTGCCGGAACCACCAAACTTATCCTTTGAGCGGTGGATGTCATATCTTGCCCCCAATACTATTTCCAGAATACCATTTACTATAGAAAATTCATCCTGAAGATAAACTCCTGCATCATGAGCATACTTTTCGCTCTCGGATGTATAGGTTTCACCATAATTAGTATCAGCTTCATCCACAATTACATACCTGCCCGTCTCATCTAAGTCATTATAGGAATACTGAACACCTCCCAACAGGTGATGTCTTCCAATGGGATGGGAATAGTTTGCATCCACCACATAGAGGTTCTCATCGGCAAGGTATGGCTCCATTTCATCAACTGCAGGCACAGTATCATTATGGGTAGCCATGTAATCACCGAGGAAGGCATCATTGGTGGCATTACGCTTATGGAGACAGTAGCTAATGTTCAGGCCAATCTCGCCGCCATACTTAAGCCCTCTCTTATAGCCAATTCCAGTCTCATATCTGGTCGTTTTGATATGTTCGGCACCTGCTGCAAAAGGATTTTCCCAGGTCTCTAATTCTCCGCCCTGTCTGTTCTCATTCAATGTCCTGCCGTTGAAGGTAATCTGGTCATCTCCCAACACATTGTATGCATTTACCCTGGTTCCTATACTTATGTTGTCGGTCTTGACCCTGTCGGTATTGCCATCCTCGTTTTCATCAATTGCATCGCCTGTATTCTTCTGTGCGGTCAACATTGCATCTAAATTTCCCAACCTCCTGGAGGCAGATATGATATATTCATTGGTGCCGTAACTTCCAAGGTTTATTGATGCTTTCAAGGTTTGCTCGGCAGTTGGTTTCCTGGTAAGGATGTTAATGACTCCTGAAATGGCAGAACTGCCATAAAGAGCAGAACCAGCGCCCTTGACAATCTCTATCCTGTCTATGTTTCCCGCTGGAATCTGCTGCAATCCATACACCCCTGCCAGACCAGAATAGATGGGTTGACCATCAATCAATACCTGAACATGACCGGACTCTAACCCCTGCATTCTTACAATAGAAAAATTGCAGTATGAGCACTGTTGCTCTATCCTTATTCCGGGCACCCCTTCCAGAGCCTCATAGAGATTTGAGGCGCCCCTCTCTTTAAGTCTTCGGGCTGTAATGACCTCGGTACGCACTGGGACATCCTTCACATATCTGGGGGTCCTTGTGCCGGTTACCACTATACCACCCATCTCAATCGCACTCTCCTGCAGCTCAAAACTGAGATGAATTATCTCTCCAGGAGAGATTTTTACCTCTTTGGTTACAGCTCTATAGCCCATCATCGTTGCTACAATTCGGTAGGAGCCAACAAGAACATTAGATATAGAATATTCTCCCTCCATTCCTGCTGCTGCCCCAAGGAGCGTTCCTTTGATAATAACATTTGCCTCTGGAAGAGGTTCTCCTGTTGCTTTATCAACAATCTTTCCCTCTATACTCCCAAACTCCTCCGCCGATATCATCGTGGGTAAGAAGGCTATCACCACGCCCAAAAAGAGAACCAATACCGTCCTTACCCATCCCGTGGATATTTCTCTTCTCCTCTCCATGTTTCCCTCCTTTTTCTTAAAATCCCAGAAAAACAGAAAACCAATACCTCTGTTTATACAATTATAACTCCCCCTTAGTAAAATCAAAAATTAAACTCTCGTTCCTCTTTGCATTAGCAAGCTAATGCACTCCAGACCTCTTACACCTTCATTATGATTATGCACATCATTTTCACTATATTGTAAAAAATAAAAGTGAGTTTTTAATCCCACTTTGTGACCTAT
>JAYENM010000004.1:0-6505 GCA_034722095.1 Caldifarciminota bacterium
TTCTTCTACAACTATATGTCTTGGTCTTGCGTGTGCAGGGAGTATTAATCTCTTCTTTATATCTTTCTCGTAGCCCTTCGGTGGATGTTCCTCTCTCTCTTCTATATTCACTATCCCGTAGGAGTGGCTGATTCTGGTTGTAAGTCGTAAAAGCACAGGCGTATCAAACTCTTCTGATATATCAAAACCGAGCTTTGTAAGTAATCTTGCTTCTTGCGAGTCTGATGGCTCAAGCATTGCAATCTTTACTGCCCTTGCATAGTTTCTGTTATCCTGTTCATTCTGTGAGGAGTGCATACCCGGGTCATCTGCAGATACGATGACAAACCCCCCGGTCGCACCTATATAACCCATTGAAAAGACAGGGTCTGCGGCAACATTCAAACCAACATGCTTCATCGCAACAAGACTCCTTGTCCCGGCAAATACAGCACCTGATGCAACTTCCAGTGCAACTTTTTCGTTTGTTGACCACTCACAGTATATTTTATCCTTATATTTTGCGATGTTTTCAAGTATTTCTGAAGAGGGTGTTCCAGGATATGCACAGGCAATCCTACAACCGGCTTCATAGGCACCTCTTGCGACTGCTTCATTCCCTGACATAAACTTCCTCATAATGTCCCATTTAAGAGATTCACCACAAAGGCACGAAGTAGGGACAACTCTTGCCATACGGCTCTGTGAGTGGTTGTCCGCGCTTCGGACCGGGACGAGCCCTGTCCCTACATTGTCATTGTCCACATTGTTGTCTGCACGGTTAAAACCGTGCCCTACTTTTTCCACCACAAAGGCACGAAGTTACGGAGTAAGGGCTTGGCATGCCTTCACTTATCATCATTGCATAGAAAACTCAGTATCCTTCGCAGTAGTATTCCAATATCATCCTTATCTATACCATTGCCATATTCATATTCAAGTGGTTGGGATGAGAGAAGGACAAGTCCTGAACCATACTGATAGACCAGAAGAGTTGGTCTCTCTACAGTGTCTGGACTTACAGTGAGTATCTGAGCAAAAGGCGGACAATCTGTAAACCAGCTATAACTTGCAAAATAACCTCTAAGGGTATCGAGCTCCGTGACGATTGGGTGTTTACCTATGACGATATTTAATGTATCAGTATGATGTATTGTATCAAGTGTTACACCAGAAGGGAAAACTATACCTGCCTCGAGTATATCTCCACAATTCCATCCTTTATCACAGGCAGAAAAAAACATTACCCCGCCATCATATACAAAATTATTAAACTTCGTGACGTATGTCCTGTAGTTGTCGTAAAATTCCTGAGGTTGGTCAGATGGAATTATGATAGTATTCTTGGTGGAGTTAGGAAAGAAATTGGCAAAACTATCTGATGGGACTACAGTGTAATTTGCACCCAGGATGTCAAGGATTGAATCCGTACAAGAAAGTTTCCAGGGAAGACTGTCTCTTAATATGAGGATGCTATCTCCTGCATTACCCAGCAATGGGCTGAGTTCTATTGATATCCTTATAGTATCTTCTACCGCTATATTTGTATCTTTTCGTCCCCAGAGATACGCTATCCCATTTGTGTCTGTCCCGAATGCTGTAAAAACCCTGCCGTCCCCTGTGGGGACCTCAAGCAGAAATATTGTTGTATCCACACTCTGTGTATCCACAATTGGCGAAAAGTTGTCTCCTGTTACCCTTAGCATTATGTTAGAAACATCCCTCCAGAGTATTGAATCAACATCCTGATAACCAATTTCAACCCTTACAGGTGCAGTTTCTAACACATCCGAGGGTCCGCCTTTTCCACATCCTATGATATAAATAGATACAAATAGGATTAATGCTATACCAACTTTCCTTTTTTCCACCTTCATATAATATTTATTTTTTCCCCTTCCTTCTTTCTCCCAAATTCTTACTACTTAAATTATAACATATTATTCAACAAAAGTCAAGAAAAAATTGGACGCAGATTTACCCCGTTAAATAATGTAACGGTAAATATCAGAGCGTTCTTGTAACAGTTCTATTTAACGGGGTGAACGCTGATTACCTCTGATTTCTTTATTATTGTGGTGTCAGGAGTTGCCTTACGGCGACCTTCGGTATACCCTCCTGACACATACTCAACACTATGACTTATTGTATACTTTCCTATGCAATCAAGCAAAAAGTATTGGTGAATAGTAAATGGTGAATGGTAAAAATCAATTAAGATATCCATCCGCCTCCAAGCAATGTCTCTCCATCGTAGAATGCAGCGATCTGTCCCGGAGTTATTGCCCTTTGTGGAAAAAGAAACTTTACCTTGTTTTTATCAGGGTAAAAAACCGCCTTTACCGGAGTCTGCCCGTATCTTATTTTGATATCCATAGAGAGTGGGGTATTTGGTGGTGGTATTGAGAGCCAATTTGGATGCTTCACGAGCAATATATTTGAGTAGAGGTCTCTTTCCCTACCGACTATTAACCTGTTATTTTGTAAATCTATCTTCACTACATAGTAAGGGTGGGTATCCGGTTTCTTTATCCCTTTTCTTTGTCCTATTGTGTAGCCTGATATGCCATTGTGTTTCCCAATAACATTTCCTTCCATATCCACAATGTCTCCTTCTTTCGGATGCACAATATTTTCAAGAAAGCGTAAATAACTCCCCTCTATGAAGCATATCTCTTGACTCTCGCATTGTTCATCAAACTGAACACCGATTTTCTTTGCCATCCTTCTTACTGTCTCCTTTTTGTAGTTCCCAAGAGGAAAAATAATGTATTTTAGGCGTTTTTTGTCAATCATAGCAAGGAAATAGGATTGGTCCTTTGACCTGTCAGTTCCCCTTTTCAAAACCCAGCCATCCTCGTGCGAGATTCTTGCGTAATGTCCTGTAGCGAACTTGTTGAATTTCAACCTATCCATAGCTATCCCGAATTTTATCTGGTTATTACATACCACACAGGGATTTGGGGTTCTTCCATTCTTATACTCATCTACAAAATACTGAATTACTTCTCTTTGGAAATCTTGTTTTACATCAAGCACAATATGAGGTATTTTTATCTTTTTTGTAAATTTTTTTGTCCTTTTAATGTTTTCCCGACTAAAGTTGTGCATATCCAGCGTGACCCCTACTACATTATATCCCTCTTCCTTCAGGATAAGGGCTGCAATAGAGGAATCTACACCTCCGCTCATAAGTACAGCAACATCCATAATATAATTTTAACATAAAAAGGATTGAAAGTCAACCAAAATTTATTATATGTCCATAACCACCAACCTGCCTGACGCCGGCCTGACAGTAGGCAGAGCAGTCAGGGAACACTAAGAACACACAGATTGTAGATTTCAGATTACGGACATTCACTCCACACCTATGTGTAGGTGCGGGGCGGGTCACAGATTACCAATACTTTGTGGCTTTGTGCCTTTGTGGTGAAATTTTAGTTTTTCCTTGACAAAATAGGCAAAATGTGTTATACTAAAAAACGAATTTTAAATACGAATAGATGAGGAGGAAATATGGTGTACAAGAATTACATAAGTGGAAGATGGAGTTCTGCATTATCTGAAGAGACATTCGTAAAAAGGAATCCTGCAAATAAGGAAGAGCGTATTGGAGAATTTCCATTATCGGGTACAAGAGATGTCAATCTCGCCTGTCAGGCAGCGAAGGAAGCACTCCCAAAGTGGAGAGCACTTCCCTTTCCTGTAAGGGGTGAGATAATGAAACGATTTGGTGACCTTCTTACCGAGCATAAGGAAGATCTTGCTATCATAGAGACAAAAGAGATGGGCAAGGTTTTGAAAGAGACAAGAGGAGATGTCCAGGAAGGCATTGATACTGCCTACTATGCATTTGGAGAAGCAAGAAGATTTTTTGGCCATACGGTTCCTTCTGAGCTCCCCGACAAACTCTGTCTCACATTTAGACGCCCAATAGGAATAGCAGGGCTTATTAGCCCCTGGAACTTTCCCGTTGCAATTCCCTGCTGGAAACTTGTCCCTGCACTTCTTTCTGGAAATACAGTGGTGTTCAAGCCGTCGAGAGAGGCTCCTCTTTCTGCTACAAGAGTTGTTGAGTTGCTTGTAGATGCAGGGGTTCCCGGGGGTGTTGTAAACCTCGTTCATGGCTCAGGTACTACGGTGGGGGAAGCAATACTTTCACACCCTGATATAGGGGTCGTATCATTTACAGGTTCTGTAGAGACAGGAAGTAGAATAGCAGAAGTGTGTGGGAAGACATTGAAGAGGGTTTCGCTTGAACTCGGGGGTAAAAATGGACAGATTGTGCTGTCTGATGCAAACCTTGTTCTTGCACTTGAAGGTATTCTCTGGGGTGCATTTGGGACTACAGGTCAGCGATGCACGGCAACTTCAAGGCTCATTCTTGAAGAGAAAATATATGATAAATTTCTTGCTATGCTGGTTGATAGGGCAAAAAAAATAACAATAGGAAACGGGTTAAACGAAGAGATACAGATGGGTCCTCTGGTATCAGAGAAACAACTTGCAAAGGTAAAGGAGTATGTTAAGATAGGAAAAAATGAAGGGGCAAGGCTTGTCATTGGCGGAGAACAATATGTGGAGGGAGAATGCGCAAAGGGATACTTCTTTGCTCCAACCATATTTGCAGATGTAACACCCGAGATGAGAATAGCGAAAGAGGAGATATTTGGCCCTGTGCTATCTGTTATTAAGGTAAAGGACCTTAATGAGGCAATAAAAGTGATAAATAATGTCTCCTATGGCTTGTCTTCTTCAATTTATACACAGGATATAAATAAGGCGCTTAAGGCTCGAGAGAGGATAGAGGCAGGTATAACATACATAAATGGACCGACAATCGGAGCCGAGTGCCATCTTCCATTTGGAGGGGTAAAGAACACAGGAAATGGGCATAGAGAGGGCGGATGGACTGTATATGAGATATTTACAGAGATTCAAACGGTCTATATAGACTACTCAAGCAAACTCCAGAAGGCTCAGATAGATACGAAAATGGGGTGATGGGGTGATGGGGTGATGGAGCAGATTTTAGATTGTAGGTAGGAGCGACCTCCCGTGGTTGTGCAGAAAGTCAAATTTCAACATGGTAGTCGCAACTTTTCCGTGCGGATCCTAGGGATCCGTGCGGATCCTGAGGATAAGTTGCGCAAATTGAATCCAGAACAGCATCTTCTACTCGCAGACTGAAGTCTGCGGCTACCAGATCCCTACTTTTTGCACAGCCTGTCCCGGTCGCGACAAAGGATGAAAGTGGTAGAACAGATTACTGTGCTGTCGGGAGTTTCCTCCCGACAGATGAAAAGTATCGAGTATGTGTCAGGAGGTAACTCTCATATCCATATCCATACGGATCTTGAGACGGATCCTGTGGACGAGTCTGTGACCTGACACCACCGTGATTAATTCTCTGTGAACTCTGTGGTTTAAAAAAGGAGAAAAGATGAAGATATTTATAGATACCGCAAATCTTAATGAAATAAAAGAAATTGCATCCTGGGGAATTCTGGATGGAGTCACAACGAATCCTACATTACTATCAAGAGAAGTGGAGAGAACAGGAAAGAAACCAGAAGCTATCTTAAAGAAGATATGCAGTATGGTTGAAGGCCCCGTCACAGCAGAGGTTACAAGTAAAGAGGCAAAGGGTATTGTAAGCGAGGGAAAAAAATTAAAGCGAATTGCAGACAATATATGTATAAAAGTACCAATGTGTAAGGAAGGATTGATTGCAATAAGAGAACTTAGAAACGAAGATATAATGACAAACACTACCCTTGTGTTCTCTGCCAATCAGGCATTACTTGTAGCAAAGGCTGGAACAAACTTTGTCTCTCCGTTCATCGGAAGAATGGATGATGTGGGAAATGAGGGAATGGAGATAGTTGACCAAATTGTGACCATATTTGATAACTATTGTATAGAGACAGAGGTAGTGGTTGCATCTGTAAGGCATCCAATGCACATAGTAGAGGCAGCACTCATAGGCGCAGATGTGTGCACCATACCATACAATGTGATACTGAAGATGCTAAATCATCCTCTCACAGATGTAGGAATAGAAAGGTTTTTAAAAGATTGGAGCAAGATAAAGTAGAAGGATTTTGTAACTCAACCCTTTTCACCCCGCTATCGGCGGGGTAGAGTTGATGTATTAAAGCTAAAGCTTTAAATTACAGATAGAATTTATGTATAAAAAATTTTATCTTTTCAGTCTGTATTCTTTCCTGTTCTTTACTCTCACTATACCCTTGCCCGTGGGTTGTGATGAGACAGAATCTCTATCAAATTCACGGAGAACTGCCATTGTTTGCGCTGCAGAAAAGGTCTCACCCGCAGTTGTCTCTGTTAGTGTGTTAAAAAAACAATATGTAAGAGCCACCCCTATGTTTAGAGACCCGTTTTTTGACTACTTCTTCCCCAGTCCCCTTTATGAGAGAACTATTAAGAGTCTCGGATCGGGGTTTATCGTATCAGAGGATGGGTTTATACTCACAAACGAGCATGTAGTTGAAGATGCAGA
>JAYENM010000005.1:0-6501 GCA_034722095.1 Caldifarciminota bacterium
ACTCTTGCTATCTTGCCATTTACAGAAACAGAGACCGTCTTCAGAATATCACCATCTGATTCTATTCCCTCTGTCATCTTGTTTGCCTCTTCCTTTTTTAGGGGCCTTGTCAGGAGAACCTCATATTCTTTCTTTATACCAAATTTGGGATGGGTAATATTGAATGAAAAGTCCCCGTCGTTGGTGAGAAGGAGAAGTCCTTCTGCATCTTTATCAAGTCTACCAACGGGAAACACATTCAACTTCTTAGGAAGGAAATCCTTTACGGTAAGTTTTGCATGAGGGTCGGAGAGAGTTGTTGTGCAACCTTTGGGTTTATAAAACGCTATATAGACATAAGCCTGTCTTTTAACAATCTTCCCATCTACATTAACCACATCTGTATCAGGATTGATAGTGGTCCCAATATCTGCAACAATTCCATTTACTTTCACCCTTTTTTCACTTATAATTTCATCCGCTTTTCTTCTGGAGGCAATGCCTGCCTCACTCAAAAATTTATTAAGTCTCATAGTTTAGTTTGTTAGTTGGATGGTTCGTTGTTCTGTTAGATTCTAACCAACTAACTAACCAACTAACCATTTCCTATCTTATATTCCTTGCCGGTTCCTAAATCAGTCAATATCAATTCTCCATAGCTTACAGTTGCATCGGATTCAAATTCTACGCGTATTCTGTTCATCCTCATTATTTTCCTCAACTTTATCCACTCTGCAGACTTCAGGTAGCTAATAATATAGTCTTTTGCCCTTACTCTCATATCTTTCCCTCTTGGAAGAGAGAGAAGATGTTGCTCCAACCTTGATGCAATATCCTGAATCGATGGAATATGCCCTGTTCCCTCACATACAGGACAATAATCAAACAGAATTTGCGTCAGAGAAAGGCGGGAACGTTTTCGGGTAAATTGCACCAACCCCAGTTTGCTCATCCCGTAAATCCTTGTCTTCGATTTATCCTTTTTTAATTCCTTTTTTAGCGTATTCATCACCTTGCGCTTATTCGATGCCTCCTGCATATCAATAAAATCTATAACAATAACGCCTCCTTTATCTCGTAGCCTCACTTGTCTCGCAACCTCTTTCGCTGCTTCAAGATTAGTCGTTAAACTCATTACCTCGGCATCTCCACGCCCTTTAAATGATCCGCTGTTCACATCAACAGCAACAAGCGCCTCCGTCTCTTCCATAACTATGTATCCGCCAGAGGAAAGCTTTATTTTTCTTCTGAAACTTTTCTTTAACCAATCATTTACCTTATATACATCAAATAGTGGAATCGGAGAGTCATGCAATTTTATCCGGCTGTGATAGTTTGGGGCAAATTTTTTCACATAGTTCAGAACCTGTTTGTATGCCTTTTTGGAATCCATAATGATGGAATCTGTATCAGGGGCAAGATTATCCCTTACAAATGCTGTTATGAAGTCAGTCTCTTTATAAAGAAGAACGGGGGCAGTTTTGTTTCCTGCTATTCTTTCCAGTCTTCTCCACATCTTTAAAAGAATTTCAATGTCTCTCTTTAGCTCACCCATCTCAACTCCCTGTGCTACTGTCCTTACGATCACGCCAAAGTTGGGTGGTTGTATCTCTTTTACTATCTTCTTAAGTCTGTATTTCTCCCTCAGATTTACTATTTTCCTTGATACACCTATGTGCTTTGTGCCTGTCATTAAGACAAGGTATCTTCCCGGTAGTGAACAATACTGTGTAAGCCTCGCTCCTTTAGTGCCTACTCCTTCCTTTGTAACCTGTACGAGTATTTCATCATCCTTTGATAACTTTCTCACCTCCAGTTGTTCCTCAGAGACTTCTTCACCTTCAAGTATATCTTCTCTTTCCCTCGAAAGGGGAAGAAAGGCGGATCGCTCTACACCAATATCTACAAATGCGGCGTTAAGTTCAGGATTAATTGAAAGTATCTTACCTTTGTAGATATTACCAACCCTCTTTACAAGGTCGGGACGCTCAATATAGAACTCTACGAGAACACCATCTTCCATAACTGCTATTCTATACTCATCAAGCAATATAGATATAAGAATCTTTTTCTTCATAATATTTGCAAAGGCGAAAATAGAACAAGAAGTGAACAATAGGCAAGTAGCAAACAGTTTATAGTGAAACACAACTATTATACCACAAAATTTCTCTAATGTCAATAAAATTTTGGGAAATTACAGATAATTCCTTTCTTTAGAATAGATGATTCACCACCAAGACACAAAGACACCAAGAAATGAATAGTTGTCCTTGTATCATTGCATCAATGACCTAATAACTCAATAACTTAACTACTTAATTACCTAATAACTTAATAACCTAATAAACCTATAACCTAATTACCCAATAACCCAATTACAAGATGGCTATCTGTATCTGTGAACCTTGTGTTCTTTGTGGTAAGGAATTTTGTTGATTTTTTTCTTGACTTTTTCAAAATTATGTGTTACAATTTTCAAAAAAGTAACATTATAAGGGGTGATTATGAAAAAATCGGCGAGATTTGGAGTATCAATGGAACAGAACCTGCTCAAAGATTTTGACGAACTCTTGGAGAGAATAGGTTATACTTCACGGTCAGAGGCAGTAAGAGATCTTATAAGGGAAAAACTCGTAGAAAAAGAATGGCAAGATATAAATAGAGAGGTAGTAGGCATTATTACTATTGTGTACAGCCATACAACAAGAGAACTCAGCGAAAATTTAACTGCTATCCAGCACCACTACTACAAACAGATAATCTCAACAACGCATATTCATTTGGACCATAATAACTGCCTTGAAGTATTAATTGTCAGAGGAAAAAGCGTGAAAATAAAAGAGATTGCCGAAAGGTTAATAAGCACACGGGGGGTAAAACACGGAAGATTGACGACAACCACGACAGGCAAAAAGTTAACATAGATATTTTTTTGCATTATTGTGTTACGATTTTCGTTTTTGTATTATAAAAGGAGGAGAGATGCTGAGGAAATTTCTGTGCTCCGCTGTTTTTGTCTTCTGCGTTGTCCAGAGTGGAAAATGTGAGGAGATAGACACATTAAAAATATACTGGATGGAAGAGATTGTGGTAACTGCCACAAGGACAGAAAAAGCCGTTAAAGACATCTCTGTTACTGTAAGTGTAATAACTCGAGAAGATATTGAGACCTCTAACGCCACTTCCTGTACCGATATATTGAGTACCCTGCCGGGTCTTTTTGTTCAAAAAACAGGGTCCTTCGGGAGAGCTGATGTTGACATCAGAGGCATTGGTGATGGAGCAAGAAGAATAATGGTACTTGTTGATGGACGACCTGTAAAGATGGGTCTCTTTGGATGCACAATCACCCACTCCCTTCCTCTTGATAATGTAGAACGGATAGAGGTAGTGAGGGGACCTCTATCTGTATTATATGGTTCTGATGCACTGGGTGGTGTAATAAACATTATCACCAAGCAAGTGAAGAGGGGATTTGAAACTGATCTTACTACCTCTTATGGAACCTACAATACTCACCAATATAGACTTCGGCACGGTGGTAACTTGGGCAAATTTAATTACTATCTTACCGTAGATAAGAGAGAAAGCAATGGCCATCTACCCAATTCTATGTACGATGGTAAAGACTTTACTACTCATATAGGTTATGCCTTCACGGACAATCTGGAGGCTACCCTTACTACTAAATACTTTGAGGGTTACAAAGAAGAACCTCTGCGTGCTACTGACCCGGATACGCTGGTCTCGGAAACCTGGAATAACTATGAGCGCGGTGCGGTAGATTTGACTCTTAATGGCAAATGGAAAAGTTGGAACGGCTTCGGCAAGGTTTATCACAATTTTGGCGAACACAACTTCAGCGACGGCTGGCATTCCAGGGACTTTACCAATGGTGCAGTGTTTAATGCTTCAGGAAGATTCTTCACGGGTAATGAACTAACCCTTGGTACAGAATTCAGACAGCAGGGCGGAGAAAGACTTTCAATACCAGAAGGTAAATGGAAGAAGATTGAATATGCCTTCTTTTTCCACGATGAGCAGAATCTCTTTGAAAGACTGATAGTTGCTTTTGGTGGAAGATACAACAAGGATGAAATTGCTGGTGGTGAATTTTGTCCGCAGATTGGAGCGGTGCTTAATTTACGAAAAGGCACAATCTTCAGGGGCTCTGTAAATAAGGGATTTCGTTCTCCTCAATTAAATGAGTTGTATCTATTTCCACCATCAGATTCTACGCTTGAGTCAGAAAGAGTTTGGAACTATGAAGCAGGAGTTAATCAGGAACTCGTAAAAGGTATAAACATTGACCTTGTTGGTTACATAATAAGGGGTGAAAATCTCATTCAAATAGAAGAAAATCCACAACCTCCACCAAAGTATAAGTTTCAAAATACTGGTAAGTTTGAATTCAAAGGAGCAGAAGCAGGTATCAGGGCTCAGATTACCCAAGATCTTGAGGGAAGAGTTTATTACACATATCTTGACTCCGGCGAAAAAACCAAAGGTCGGCCAGGCAATAAACTTGACCTGTACCTTAAGTATGCAAGGAATAAAATCGCACTTTCTCTTAATGGGCAATATGTGACTGATTATTACACCGATGACAACAAAAAAGAGCCTATAGACGATTATTTCATAGCCAACACCAAAATAAGTTATGCAATTCTTGACGGTCTTCGGGCATTTCTTGCCGTTGATAATATACTGAACAGAAAATATGAGATATACGCAGATATCCCTGGTGGAGGAGCAGGTCTATATTCCATGCCCAAGAGAACCTTCACTCTTGGACTGAATTACAAATTCTAACAGATAGAAAATGAGAACTTTATCCAGATTTAAAAAAACTGTTTTGCCTTTTATTAGTATTGTACTTTTACTACAATCTTTGAATTTTCTTGGCTGCAGGGAAATATCCACGCATAAGATAAAGGTTGTTACTACAACTACATTGATTGGAACTCTGGTAAAGGCAATAGGAAAAGACAAAATTGATGTGGTTACCATGGTTCCCGGAGGAATGTGCCCGGGACACTTTGATGTAAAACCAGATGATATTAAAAAACTGTCCACAGCAAAAGTCCTGATAAATCACGGTTGGGAAGTATGGGTTTCTGACCTTTTGAATTCTATTGAAAACGAGAAACTGGTAACAAAAACTCTAAAGATAAAAGGAAACTGGATGATTCCCAATATCCAGATAATAGCAGGAGAGGAAATCACTCAAACCCTCTGTGAAATTGACCCTCAGAACAGCCCCTTCTATAAGAAGAATCTGAATCACTACAAAAAAGAAGTCAATTCAGTTGCCGTTGAGGTCAAGAACACCGATTTTCAGGGAGAAAAGGTGGTTTGTTCTGAGTATCAGGCAGAGTTTCTTAAATGGCTTGGATTTGAGGTTGTTGCCACTTATGAAAGCTCCGAAGACCCGACTATTAAAAACCTTGCAGAAATAATGTCCATAGCAAAGAGGGAAAATGTGCATATTGTAATTGACAATTTGCAGAGTGGGTCAAAAGTAGGAAAGCAGATTGCTGAAGAGATCGGTGCGAAGTATATAGTATTAACCAACTTTCCTCTCGGTGATTCATATACTGAGTCATTGAAGGAGAATATACATAAACTTGCCTGTGCGGTAGAATGACAAAACCTGTGCGGTAGAATGACAAAACTTGTAGAAATAGAGAATGTTACGGTTTCTTACAGGGAAGATATAGCCCTGCAAAATGTGAGCCTGGGTATAGAGGAAGGAACTTTTCTGGCAGTGATAGGACCTAACGGTGCAGGAAAGACAACGCTTCTTACCGTAATTAACGGGTTGGGAAGAATTCTTTCTGGTTCTGTTCGGGTTTTTGGGATATCACTCACGCTTCGAAATATTGGTCGGATTCGGAAGGATATTGGATACATTCCTCAGAATTCAAATATTGATCCGAGGGCTCCTATTTCGGTACGCGAGGTAGTAAGTATTGGAAGAACCGGCAAAATTGGGCTGTTTCGGCGCCAGAGTTACAAAGATAAGAAGATAGTTGACGGGGCAATGGGGCTTGTTAGTATAGACGATCTGGCTGATAGGCCTATTGGTCATCTTTCTGGCGGCGAACAGCAGAAGGTTGCCATCGCAAGAGCACTTGCACAACAACCCAGAATATTGCTTCTTGACGAGCCCACAGCCAATTTAGACATTAAATCACAAAAAGAGCTGACTGACTTAATAGACAGAATTTATAAAGAAAATAAATTAACTATGGTATTTGTAACCCATATATTGAGTCATATTCCAACATCCTGTAAGGAGGCAGTCCTGATGAAAAAAGGAAAATTTGTCTGGACCGGAAAAATTGGAAGTGCCTTACAGGAAAGCACACTATCTGACCTTTACGATTATCCAATCGATATAATAGATAGGCAGTTAAAATGGCGGTAAATTATCTGAAAATATGCGTTAAGAAACCATCTCAAGATCCGTATGGACAAGATTTCACAAGATTATCACGAGATACAAACCATTAAGTT
>JAYENM010000006.1:0-6451 GCA_034722095.1 Caldifarciminota bacterium
ATGACAATGTATTTGAGATAAGGACACAGGTACTATTCAAGTAAGAATGGATTCTATCTATTCTTGCCAAAATTTGTAAGGAGGTCTTGCAGGTCAGGAGAAAGGGAGGTGGAACATGTTAAGTAAAATCAAAATATCAAGTCTTCTATTGATTTTCGCACTGTTTTTAACGCTAATTCCCTGTGCTATGAATGCTGGTATCCCCAGTGAATACGAGGGTGGGGTGTATTCTTACGAGTTAGCCCGAATAATCCAGGTACCAGGAAGACAGGGAATTGCTTCAGACGGGGATTACTACTATGTCAGTTGCAGTAAGGCTCTTTATAAGTGCGATAAAAATGGAAAGACACTTTTGGCAAATAAGGAGCCCTTTAAAACATTCCCCAAAGAAGCCGTGTGTAACCACATAGGAGATATAGATTACTATAATGGTGAGCTTTATATAGGTGCGGAGGAGTTCAAGGAAGGAAGAGGTTTTAACATACAGATTGCAATATACGATGCCAAGACGTTAAAGTATAAGCGTTCCATACCTTTTGATGAGAAGTCCGGACAAATAGAAGTCTGTGGAATGACTGTAGATCCTATTCGTAAGGTAGCCTGGATGTCTGATTGGTGTAGTGGTAGATATCTTTATCAGTATGACCTCACGACTGGTACATATATTGGTAAATTACACTTGCAGCCGCCACCAGAGCGTCAACAAGGAGTCTATTATTATGATGGGAATCTGTTTATTACGGCAGACGATGGAGATGCTAATTACTGGGAGCATGACCATATGTACTGGGTAAATGCGAATCCCTCCGCAACCTATGCACCAGTGAAGTTAGAGAAAACATTTAGCGAATTCACCCGTACAGGTGAAATTGAAGGAATGTGCGTTGACCCAAAGACTGGCCAGTTCTTAGTTCTATTCAATAGAGGAACTAGAGTTGTCGAGGGGATTCCTAAAGGTTTTTACACTGGCTATGATAAAGAGATACACGAGTTGTACATATACAATATAATTAAATCCCCATAAAAGAAAGGCAACTGAGGTAACCCATTGAAGATGGGAGAAAATTTAAAGCTGCAAGACCTCCTTCAAAATTCGGCCATGGGAAATAGGAACACCAAGGAAGAAGATTTGTTATCTCTTCTTAATTGGATAAAAAATATTTGGGAATTATACCAAAGTGTCCCGTTATACTGCACTAAAATCAGAATGTCAAATAAGTAAGTGCAAGTCTATACTATATAATAAATTATACGTATCTAATGGGACACTTTGGTATAATTCCCAAATATAATAATAGGCAGTAATCAAACTAAAATATAGAGGGGGCAATATGCCTACACCAACAATTTCGTCTCTTCTTTATCAATATATTGTGGGAGGGGTTCTGTTTGTAATTGGTATGATACTCGTATTTAAATCAGATGTGGTTGACCTGAAGTTAAGAAGATATAGAATCATGGTCATTTGGTTAATTGCAGGGTATTTCATTTATCTTGCTATCCATTCATTTTTCTTCTTTGTAGCTCCTCGTCTTTAGAGAAAAAGGAGGTAAAGATGCAGGAGATATTGGGAACACCTTTGGATTATACGGTCATGATTGGCTACTTTGTTCTGATCGTAGCCTTTGGTACATTCTTTGCCAGATATACAAGGACCACCAAAGAGTTCTTTTTGGGGGGACAACGATTCCCCTGGTGGATAATTTCATTTTCATGTGTAGCTACATTGGTGGGTTCCTATAGTTTTATCAAGTACGCATCAGTCGCATACCTTTACGGATTCTCTTCTACACAGAGTTACATCAATGATATCTTTCTGCTTCCAATCTTCATGTTTTGCTGGTTACCCATAATCTACTTTTCAAGAGTCTTGTCAATTCCCGAATATCTTGGAAAAAGGTTCGATTCCCGAACTCGTTTAATGGGTACGATTATTCTTATAATTTATCTTGTGGGCTATGTGGGCATCAATCTTTACACTTTAGGTGTTGCTTTGCATACCCTGTTAGGTTTACCAATATTTTGGGGTGCTGTCATTGTGGCAGTATTGGCAACTATCTATGTGGTAGCAGGTGGACAGACTGCTGTGATCTGGACTGATTTATTGCAGGCTTTCATCCTTTTAATTGCGGGAATAGGACTATTTGTTGCAGGCATCTTTTTCTTAAAACAGTATGGTGGTTTTTGGAATCTCTTTCCAACCAGTCATAAATATGGACTGGCTTACTTCAACAAGCCGGCCGATTTCAATTTCGTGGGTATCTTCTGGCAAGATGCCATCGCAAACTCGTTTGCGTTCTGGATGATGAACCAGGGAATAATGATGAGATTTATGTCGGCAAAGAGCCTGCACGATTCAAGGAAGGCTGCTCTTTTTAATATCTTGGTAATAATAATTGTAGCTTCTGTTGCTACTTCTGGCGGTGGCTGGATAGCCAGAGCTCTGGTGAGTGCTGGACTTCTTCCGAAAACTCTTGCCGGTAGAGATGCATTTGTCCAAGCTGCCTATTTCTTGTGTCGCCCCGGTGTATTCGGATTTGTTCTTGCAGCTCTTACTGCAGCCCTTATGTCTACTGTGGATACCTTACTTAATGCTGCTTCAGCAGTATTTGTGAATGATGTCTGGCGATTGCATCTGGTGAAGAAGGCTCCAGATAGGCATTATTTAAAAGTTGCAAGGATAACGTGTATAGTGGGAGCTCTCATTGGGATTGTCCTGGTTCCCCTTTATATGAGGTTTAAAACTATTTATGCCGCTCATGGAGCATTTACTGCAACCATTACCCCACCTATGGTTGTAGCCATTGTCTTGGGTTGTACCTGGAAACGTTATACATCCAAAGCTGCTTTCTGGACCTTGCTTGGAGGAATAATCCTTATGTTTATTTCTATAAAGTATGACATCCTGTTAGCTCCATTTAGCTGTGGGATACCACGTTCTGGCTGGTTCTTCATCCGTGCCCTTTACGGATTGGTTGTCTCGGGAGTGATTGGAGTAGTTGTTACTTTACTTACAGCACCTCCATCAAAAGAAAAAATCAGCGGCTTGGTCTGGGGAACAGAGAGAGAGGGAATGATAAAATTTAAAGGTGCTGAGCCAAATGAGCGAGAAGGAAAGCTAGCAGTTCTCAGAATAAAGCAGGTAGAACTATCCGATGAGGAAGAGATCGTTAGAGTATCTCCCAAGGCTATAGAACTAATGCAAGCAAATACTGGTGATATGTTGTATATTACAGATTATAGATGGTGGATGGGAGGGTTACATTCTACACATGCTGCAGCTGGAGACCCTATTACTGACGAAAAGGATTTTGATAAGGTGTATGTACCCAAAGTCTTGATGGATAGAGGACGATTTAAAGAGGGTATGAAAGTAAGGGTAGAGAAGATATTTTAAAAAAGAAAATCTATTTTGTGATGCTTACTCAATTAGAATGCGCTCCCTGTATTATAGATGATTTGGTTGGAGCAATAAAGTTACTGAACTTACCTCGCGAGATACAGAAGAGAATACTCGCTGAGGGGTTAGATTACTTAAGCAAAAATTTCAATCTTCAAACCATCCCATCCTATCATATCACCCAGGTACATCGTATCTTAAAAAGAATTTCGGGAATAGAAGTGCCTTTCGCCGAATTACGTAGTAACTGCAATAAAGTAGGGACCGAGATAGCCAATTACCTATCTCGAGAATCTGAAAAGCTTTCAAATTTTGACAGATTCTATTATTTGGCAAGATGGGCAATTGCTGGCAACTTGTTGGATTTTCGTACTGTGGGAACTGGTTACGGATTGCCAGTTTCTCGTATTAGAGAGAAGCTCAAAGATAATGTTCAAGAGGGTCTGAGATTGGACCACACCAATAGGTTATATAAACTACTGGGGGAGGGGGGAAGAAAGATTCTATATATTTTAGATAATGTAGGCGAAATCGCTATTGATAAGTTGCTGATCAACAAGATAGTAGAATTTGGTAATTCAGTCACTACTACAGTGCGTGGGGGTCCTATCACAAGCGATGCTACCCTTAATGATGCCCAGCAAATAAATTTGAGTGAGTCAGGAGCCCGTATTATTATAGCAGGCCCTGATACCCTGGGTATCTCCTGGAAGGAGAAATCAAAAGATTTGGCCGATGCCATAAGTGAAACGGATATTGTTATTACTAAAGGACAGGCAAATTTTTATGTTTTCTCTGAATATAAAGAAGAAATCCCGGGAAATATATTTTGTCTCTTTACCACCAAATGTGAGCCGGTATCGGGTATTTTTGGTTCTAAGGGCAAGATTAATCTTGCAGTCCAGTTAAAATAAAGAATGAGTAACTCGCCTGCATTAGGCACTCCATTTCTAAAAGAGTCAAGAGCCGATGTAGCTATCATCGGTTCTGGCGTTATTGGGGCTACGATTGCAAGAGAATTATCAAAATATAGATTAAATACTATTCTTATAGATAAAGAGGCCGATGTGGGCTGGGGAGTAACTAAGGCGAATACTGGTCTTATACATGCTGGTTACGGTGAGGACCCACATACACTGAGGGGAAAACTATGTGCTCCAGGCAATCGTATCTATCAGCAATTGTGTGAGGAATTAGAGGTCCCGTTTAAACGTATTGGCTCCGTTGTTGTAAGTTTTAAAAAAGAAGAAATTCAGACTTTATATGAACTCGAAAATCACGCTAAAATCTGCGGAGTCCCTGAGACTAGAATCCTAAAGAAAGATGAATTGCACGGTATGGTACCTCATTTGACTCCCGATGCCGTATATGGCTTTTATGCTCCAACTGCTGCAATAATAAGTCCGTATGGACTTACTATTGCATTGGTAGAAAGCGCAAAAGCTAATGGTGTAAATGTTTTACTGGAAACTAAAGTACTGGGATTAAAAAGGAACAGACAGGGAATTATCCTAAACACAAGCTCCGGTGATATACATACAAATTTTGTCATAAATGCTGCTGGTCTCTGGGCAGATGAGATATCGGCCATGTCCGGAGAAAAGGAGTTTGATATCCATCCACGGAAAGGAGAGTATATAATTTTTGATGATACAATAGGGGAAATTACGGACAAAATAATTTTCCCAGTTCCTACTCCTGTAAGTAAGGGTATAGTGTTTGTTCCCTTCGTAGAAGGAAATTACGCAGTTGGTCCCACGGCTGAAGATACAGAGGATAAAGAAGACTTATCTACCTCATTTAAAGGTCTTAAGAAGGTACTTAATTTCGCTGAATTTTTTTTTCAAGAAATTCCATTCAAGAGATATATCATCAACAACTTTTGTGGCTTAAGGCCAATAGCGGATGAGAACGATTTTATTATCAGGCCCTCTTATAATATGAAAGGCTTGATTCATGTAGCTGGTATCCAGTCTCCTGGTTTAACGGCAGCACCCGCAATTGCCTCTATGGTAATGGATATCCTTATGGATCAGGGCTTGAAGCTAACTCTAAATCCCTATTTTAACCCTATAAGACGAGCTATTCCTCAAATAAAAGGGTCAGAATATAAAACTAAAGAAAAACTAATCGAAGGAGACCCAAGATATGGACACATAGTCTGCCGTTGTGAAACTGTGAGCGAAGCTGAAGTCATAGAAGCAATAAGACGTGGGGCAACTACCCTGGACGGGGTGAAGTTCCGCACACGTTGTGGAATGGGAAGATGCCAGGGAGGTTTTTGTACTCCCAGGATTATGGAAATTTTAAGTAGAGAACTTCATATTCCCTTAGAGGAAATTAGCAAACGAAACAAAGAATCATGGTTAATTAAGGATAAGGTGTTGGGTTCTGATAATGTATAAAGCAAACGTGGTAATTATTGGAGGCGGTCCAGCTGGATTAGGAGCAGCTTGTAAGGCTAAAGAATTAGGAATAGAGAAGGTGCTTATTCTGGAACGAGACCGAGAATTGGGTGGAATCCTCTTTCAGTGTATCCATAATGGGTTCGGATTGCAATATTTTAACGAAGATTTAACAGGTCCTGAATATGCTACAAGATTTATTCAAAAAGCTCAAAAACTAGGTGTGGAATCAAAACTTAATACAATCGTTCTTGAAATAAACAATAACAAAAAAATACTTGCTGTAAACTCGAGCGATGGCTTAATGGAAATAAATACAGAAACCATAATTTTAGCTATGGGTTGTCGTGAGAGAACAAGAGGAGCGATAAATATACCTGGGACAAGACCAGCTGGTATTTTCACTGCCGGCACAGCTCAGAGATTAATAAATATGGAAAATTTGCTTCCGGGTAAGAGTGTGGTTATCTTAGGATCTGGTGACATTGGCTTGATTATGGCTCGTAGATTAACATGGGTCGGAGCAAAGGTTAAAGCAATAGTAGAGATGCTGCCATATCCGTCGGGATTGACGAGAAATGTTGTCCAATGTGCAGAAGATTACGATATCCCTCTAATCCTTTCCCATACAGTAACGAACATCTAT
>JAYENM010000007.1:0-6392 GCA_034722095.1 Caldifarciminota bacterium
CTGTTGAGAAGAAGAGAAAATTTCTTTAAATCCCTATTTAATTTATAAATTTCAATGTTCGTAGAATCCTGTGGGTAGAAAGGTTAAAAGATGGAATAAAAAGATTAGTTTTATAGAGGTCACAGAGAGGAGGCATAAGACTCTTTTGCAAATCTTTCATTAATAAAAATCTCTGTGTTCTCTGTGGTTAGTTTTTTGACAATATCCAATAATCAACTGGGAGGTGGTATGGTCTGGTTAGATGTTATGATTTTTGCGGTGATTGTTATTGCCGCTATTTATGGACTTGTCAAGGGCTTAATCAGAGGGCTGTTCGGTATTGTTGCACTTATAGCCGGTATCTGGATTGCATGTCGCTACTTCAGACAATTTGCTACACGGCTTCCCTTTAGTAACCCTACCCTCTCAAATGTTTTGAGTTTCATTATTATCCTTTTCGCTGTGCTTATTGGTGTGTCTATAATCAGTTTCATAGTCAGGAAGGCCATTCACTTTGCCTCTCTTGGATGGATAGACAGGATATTTGGATTGATTTTTGGTTTTTTCATTGGGGTCTTCATAAACTGGGTCATCTGCATCTTAATCCTCTCATTTGCTCCGAATGGGAAGGATGTAATAGCCAATTCCCGGTTTGCTCCTGGGATACTATCCTCGGGAAGCTTCTTTAAGAAATACTTTCCGAAACCAAGACAAGACGAAAGAGGAGAAGGTGAGAGGATGGGGGCAAGTCTCGACATTGGACCTTTCTCTCAGCAAGCTAAAAATCTTGTAGCGTAATTATTTCTCCAATAAAAATTGGAAATAGGATCAGTTTTTTTAAAGTGGCTCGTGTCCGTAGTATGTATTCGTGAGATTAGGCGGACAATGATTAACTTCATTTTTTCTCTAACAGGAACTTTACCTTGCAAGTTCCTGTTTGCTTTTTTCTTGACTTTTTTGGTATTCTATGATATAATAAAAAAAATAGAATATGAAAAACCACAGTCATACGACCCGTCCTTACGGATCCGTATGGATATGGGAGGTCATTTACCCCGTTAGATGTTTACTATCTAACGGGGCAGGGAGTAAATTTAATTCTCTGTGTTCTCCAAAAAAGACTAAAATTAACCACAGAGAACACAGAGTATCTTTGAGGTAGAAAATTAAGAAAAAAATAGAAAACCTCTGTACTCTCTCCAATTGGATCCAAAGTTCGCCAGAGGTGAGCTACAAACAAGAAAAACGCTGATAGAGAATTTGAGCACACAGAGAATAAATAAACATTATCTCTGTGGTTTATACTTGTATAGCAATATTAAAAGATGGGATAAAGAGATTGGTTTTATAGAGAGGTCATTCACCCCGTTAGATAGTAAACATCTAACGGGGCAGGGAGGGGAGGGGTGAAAATCTCCCGTCCACAGGATTCTTCGAACGATTCTTTATTACTCTATAATCCTCTGTGCTCTCTGTGGTTCGAAGAATGCTGTGCATTAGATTTTTGACAATATTCAACATTAAATCTGGAGGGCTTATGATGCAAAAATTGAGAAAACAGATTACCGTGTTTTTGTGGTTTGCTGTGGGAATATTTGTTGCCTTTATCTTTTTTCAGTGGGGTATGCGGTTTGCCGGTTCCCGTGCACTTACGAAAAGACAAAAGGGGATTATAGGAGAGGTAAATGGCAAGCCTATCTCCAGTACATCTTATAATAACCTTGTAGCAGGTTATATGGAAATGGGACTTACGGAGGATGAAGCAGGAGACTCAGCGTTTTATACGCTTGTGGAAGCTACTATTCTGAGGGATTTCTACCAGACGGCGAAGCTGATTCCCAGTGACAAAGAGATAATAGAGGTGATTAAGACAAATCCACCTTCAGAAATACTCCAGGACACACTGTTCTATACGAATGGAAATTTTGATTATTTGAGGTATGCAGAGATATTGCAAAATCCCCAAAATATCGGTTATTTCAGACAGTATGAGGCGTTGATAAGAGATGCACTACCCAGACAGAGACTCTCTACATATCTACTTTCGACTGTTCAACCCACTGCTGTCATAAATGAATACCTGAAGGAAAATACTGTATTTACAGCAGAGTGTGGAGAAGTATATATAGAAAACATACCTGTTAAGTTCACAGAAGAGGAATTGCAGGAATATTATGAAAAGGCGAAAGACTACTTTAAAAGACCCCCTTCGCACCTTGTAAAATTTGTTAAATTTGATCTCTCGCCCTCTCTTGAAGATGAAAGGTTGCTTATAGAAGAAGCAAAAGATATACTTTCACAAATACAATCTGGGGTGTCATTTGACACACTTGCTTATCGGTTTTCAGACGATGCAAAGACCAAAAAAGAATTTGGCTATCTCGGTTTTGTGAAGAGAGGCGATATTGGGAAGGAACTTGAGGATATAGTATTTTCTATGTCAAAGGGCGAGGTGAGAGGTCCTATAAAAACTGATGAGGGAATATATATCTTGAAATGCAAGAGTAAGACAGGTGCACAGCATTCTCCAAAAAATTCTGTTGAAATTTTACAGATATTTCTGAGACTTACTCCATCCTATGAAACCAGAAGTATGATTATAGAAAAGGCGGTTTCATTTATTGAACTCACAAAAGAAAATGGATTTGAAAAGGCAGCGGAGGGTATGAATCTTGGGGTAAAAACCACCAGATCCAGCAGGATTGACGGTATGGATATATCAAACTTCATCGCGGGAGCAAAGAAAGGCAAGATATCCCAACCTGTACCAAGAAGGGATGGGATATATGTATTGATGTACGAGGGGAAACTGCCCGAGGTTTTGCCTGCTTACAGTGATATAAAGGAAGAGGTAAAAGAGAGGTTTCTGGATGAGAGAAGAAAGAAGATGGCACAAGAGAGACTCTTGGAAGTAAAAACCGATGTTGAGAGTGGTAAGAATTTTGCCAGAGCACTTAAAAGTTTTGGTATTACCTATAGAATAGCCAAAAATTTTGTGATTACAGACCCGGGAGACAACTTACCCACAGAACCCGCGTTCTATGGAGCACTCTGGGCAATGAGAGACGATGATTTGAGTGAACCGGTTATAGGGAGAAAATATTGTTATTTAATCAAGTGTATAAAGAGAAAAGAGCCAAGGAAAGAGCAGATTCAGAAGGGATTTGCAGATTTTCAGTTAAATTTATGGAGAGAAGAAAGAGACAAGATATTCGATGAATGGCTCAAATCCCAGATAGCAAGTGCTAAGATAGAAGACTATAGATACTAAATACAGATCAAATATAAAAATGTTCACCCTGTGGAATATAAAGTCTTATTCCACTGGGCAAGAAATGACCAATCAGGGGTTAAAATCCTAAATCCGAAATCCGAAACTCTAAACAAATTCCAAATCTCAAATTTCAATCTTATCTGTACAGGGATTAAAAACTGCTTGGGGTTTAGATAATTGAAATTTAAATATTGTTTACCCCGTGAGATAATTTCATATCTAACGGGGTGAAGGATTTAGTGCTTAGAATTTAGAAATTTTTTGTTTTATTTGCCCCTGTAGCTCAGCGGATAGAGCACCGGTCTTCGGAACCGGGTTGGCGAGAGTTCGAATCCCTCCAGGGGCAAAAAGGAGATATGGATTCCAAGGTGGGTCACAGGAAGAGATTGCGAGAGAAGTTTATGAAGTCGGGACTCTTGGGACTGCATGATTATGAGATTGTTGAACTACTTCTTACCCTCGGCACTCCCCGGAAAGATTGTAAGCAACAGGCAAAGGCACTGATGAAAAAATTTAAGACCCTAAGAGGGGTTATAGATGCAGATAAAGAGGAACTATGCGAAATAAATGAAGTAGGACCAAAAAATATCTTTGGGATAAGATTTGTTAGGGAGATATCAGAGAAATATCTTGAAGATAGAATAATAAAACAGGAAATTTATAGAACCCCACAGGATGTGTTTAATTATCTATATGTGTCAATGAGGGGATTAAAAAAAGAGGTGTTTAAGACCCTTTTTCTGGATGTAAAGAACAGATTAATTGCCACTGAGAAGATGTTTAAGGGAACGGTCAGCTCATCGGTTGTATATCCAAGAGAGATTGTAAAGAGGGCAATAAAAAAGGATGCGAGTTCTGTTATACTCGTCCATAACCACCCGTCAGGTGATCCAACGCCTTCCCCTGAGGATAGAAGGATAACAAGAGATGTTGTTGACGCGCTTGAAGCTGTGGATATAAAGGTGTTGGATCATATAATAATCGGGGATAACAGATACTTCAGTTTTGCATCGGAGAAACTGCTTGATTGACCACAGAGAACACAGAGAAAGAAACTTTTATTTAACAGGGATTTGCAAGAGAATTTTAAGAGATAAAGAAATACACAGGGACTAACCACAAAGGCACAAAGGGCACGAAGAAAAAATAAATAAAAATTGGTGCCTTTCTTGGTGTCTTTGTGTCTTGGTGGTGAAAGAACTTTTTATTGGAAATTGGTAATTGGAAATTTGACATTCTAAGCGGTTGATTTTAATTTCTTGATATTTGATTTTTGCATTTTGATATTTGATTTTATACGGGGGTGTTATGCGTGGAGACTTCAAGAACGAATCCATAATAGATTTTAAAAAAGAAAAAGACAAGAAGAGGATGGAGGAAGCATTAAAGAAGGTAAAAAGAGAACTTGGAAGGGCGTATCCAAACATAATAGGTGGGAAAAAGGGAAAGATTAAAAAATCTATAAAATCCATAAATCCATCCCACAAGGACGAGATTGTAGGAATTGTGCAAGACTCGTCTACGAAAGATGTAAAAAGGGCTCTTGAGGTTGCGGAAGAAACATTCAGGAAATGGAGATACACAAGTGCAGAAGATAGGGCAAAGTATCTCTTCAAGATGGCAGATATAGTGAGAGAAAGGCGATACGAACTTGATGCTTGGCTTGTATATGAGGTTGGTAAAAACTGGGCTGAGGCAGATGGAGATGTTGCAGAGGCAATAGATTTTCTTGATTACTACGGTAGAGAAGTTATAAGGTATGGAGAAAGGGGATATGTTACGCCGTTTCCGGGAGAGAAACCAGAGATGTGGTACATACCACTCGGTGTTGGTGTATCAATACCACCATGGAACTTTCCAATGTCAATACTTACAGGTATGACATCTGCCGCATTTGGGGCAGGAAATACGGTTATATTAAAACCCTCATCTGACTCGCCCGTTACAGGGGCAAAGTTTATGGAGATTGTAGAGGAAGCAGGTGTGCCAGATGGTGTTGTCAACTTTCTCCCCGGCTCCGGAGGAAAGATAGGAGATGCACTCGTTGGTTCTGAAAAGACGAGGTTTGTAACATTTACAGGGTCAAAAGAGGTAGGGCTTCATATCGTTGAACTTGCAGGGAAGACAGGTAAAAAATGGATAAAGAGAGTGATTGCAGAGATGGGCGGAAAGGATGCAATAATAGTGGATTCTGAGGCAGATATTGATTCTGCTGTAGCTGGGGTGATTGCATCTACCTATGGATTTCAAGGTCAGAAATGTTCTGCCTGTTCAAGAGCAATTGTGGTTAAAGATGTATATGATGAGTTCGTAGATAAGCTAATAAGAACAGCAAAGGATATTAATCAGGGACCTGCAGAGAATAACCATTTTATGGGGCCTGTCATAAACGAAAGAGCGTATAAGAGGATTCTTGAATACATAGAAATTGGGAAAAAGGAAGGAGAACTTGTTCTTGGCGGAGAACCTGCAGAAGGAGACGGCTATTATATAAAATCCACAATAATAATCAATGTTGACCCCTACGCAAGGATAGCACAGGAAGAGATATTTGGGCCTGTTCTTGCTGTTATACCTGCACAGGATTTTGAAGATGCCCTAAGGATAGCAAATTGTACTGATTATGGACTAACAGGTTCTGTATACACAAAAAACAGAGAGAAGATTGCGAGGGCAAAGAGGGAGTTCCATGTGGGTAACCTTTATATAAACAGAAAATGCACTGGCGCGCTTGTCGGTGCTCATCCATTTGGTGGATTTAATCTTTCTGGGACGGATACAAAGACAGGCTCGAGGGATTACCTTCTCTTCTTCCTTCAGGCAAAGGCAATAACAGAGAAAGTGTGAGAATAATAGGACGCAGGTTGTCGCAGATTCTCGCTGATTTTTTCTATGGCAAGTCGACGGACAACCACCCCGCCTCTGGCGGGGTCCCTACAGCTTTTATGTATGCCACAAAAACCATGTATTCCAAATCTATGTCTGCAAATCCACCAAAATTCTTTATACGGACTTATGGATGCCAGATGAATGTGTACGATTCAAGGATGGTTGCATCCTTGTTTGAAATGGATGGACTCGAAGAGACAGATAATCCCGAAGATGCTGATATAATTATTGTAAATACCTGTAGTGTGAG
>JAYENM010000008.1:0-6278 GCA_034722095.1 Caldifarciminota bacterium
TAGGTCTCTTAAAGTCCCTGTTAAATATTGAAAAATAGAAATAAAAATCTCTCTTACCCTGTTAAAATGACTTTTGGGAAGTCCTAATTGTTTCAATTCTGAAACTAAATAATCAGAAGGGAGTAAGAACATGTTTTCTTCTTTCTCTATATTTTGGTGGTTCCCGGATTTTGAGCAAAACGGACATCTAAACAAAGTTACTAACACTCTTATCAACTTATTATCCCTCGAGTGTAATCTACATTCTGAGGGATTTTTTTATTCAAAATTCAGAAGGTATGTTTAGTTTTGTCCCGTGCCTATCAGGGCATGGAGCAGATATGGAACCTGAATAAAAGGAGGGAACACCAATAAAAAATTATATTATGCAACGGTATTAGCAGCAGTCTTAGGACTTATTGTTTTAGGCTGCGAAAAAACGCTAAATCCCGTGGAGGTTCTGCCTTCAGAGCAGAGCAAATTAGGCGCTATGGTGAAAGGAAGCAATGGCACAACCATTCAAGAAGGAGTGCTCACTTTATATGCAACCCTTTGGACCGGAAGTTATAATTGATTATTGTATTTATGAAGGTTTGAATAGTGTCGGAATTGCTGATGGTGGGGAATACACCGAAATGGGTGTTTTTGAATGTGATTCCCTTACTTATTTAACTGCAATGTATGGTAAAGAGGAGATAAAAGATACTGTTATCGTAAGGACTTTTACATTTATAATGACAGAGGATAGTGTTAATACTTTGGGTATGAGCGAATATACCTGGGTATTTAATGAGCAGACAAGGTGGTATAATTATATTATTAACATCATAATTCGCACAGGTATAGAGGAATAAGTTTTGTATAAATATAAAGGAATACATTTGGGTATTTGATGAACAGACAATATGGAGGAACTACATTTTGAATATCATTATTCCATAGGTTTTAGATCTATCCTATGATCTTATTAATAAGCGACTGAAGGATTTAAGGATCGGAAATATGTATGTGTATAGTATGTATACTAATCTTCAAAAGGTCAAAAGGTGCCATTTTTAGTTGTTAACTCCTTTCAGTGTAACGACTTCACTTTTTGAGAAAAGTTACAAAAGGTTCAAAAGGTGCCAATAAAAATTAGTACTCCTCGTTTTCCTATCTAAAATACCTCCATAAAAGTGTTATCCTTATCAAGGTCTAAACTCTCGTCTTTAAACCCTCAACCCGCCTAGCGGCAGGCAGGTAAGAGATTGTTCGTAGAATCCTGTGGAAAAGAGACTTTTTAATATTTATAGCGCAAGTATAAACATATTTTATATTTTGGCTTTTTGATTTATACCTAACTGTGTTCATCTGCGTTAATCTGCGTCCAATTTTTTTCTTGACAATACAACATAGTTGTGTTATAATATATAAAATAACTTGAAATGGAGGAATTATGCGTAGTTATGAAAATATCCTTATCTTTGACTCAACGATAGAAGAAGATGCTGTGGAGAAGGAACTCAAAGAGATAGAAAATACGATAAAACAAACCAGTGGGGAAGTGCTTTCCATTGATAAGTGGGGCAAGAAAAAACTTGCGTATCCCATAAAGAAGAAGGATACAGGTTATTATGTTCTTTTAAACCTTAAATTAGAACATAAAACACTTGGAGATCTTGAACTCAAATATAAACTTAACCAGAATATTCTGAGATACAGTATTATAAGAAAGGAGGAAAATGCCGGAGTATAGAGTACCAAGTATAAATAGAGTGCTTATTACTGGTAATCTCACCAGCGACCCGGAGTTGAGATACACACCTGATGGACAGGCAGTTCTTAACTTACAGATTGCGTCAAACAGAAGCTATCCAAATAAAAAGACCGGCGAATGGCAAAAAGATACGACCTTCGTGAGAGTCACCGCATGGCGAGCACTTGCCGAGAGGATGGGGGAAAGATTACACAAAGGTAGCGCAGTTTTTGTTGAGGGACGCCTTCAAAGTCGTTCCTGGGAAACACCCGATGGTCAGAAAAGATCCGCAATAGATATAATTGCATTGACTATCCAGGATCTCACAAAGGGAGCAGTTGAGTCCCCCAATACTGGGGAACCCAATAATGAGGGTTCGAAGAATGCTGTGCAAAAGGAGACCCAACTCGCAGAATCCCGTGGACAAGATGAAGACGAAGACTTACCTTTTTAGTAATCGGTGGAGAAGGAAGAACACAGGCAGGATGCCTATGCCACCGGTATTGACAGGCTTCCAGCCTGTCAAATCCAAGGTACAATTTTGAACCAATACCTGTCTACCGACAGGTAGATTGGAGGACCTATGAATAGTAGTAACAAGTGTTATTTTTGCAAGACCAATGAGGTTGTGGATTATAAAAATGTTCAACTTTTAAGAAAGTTTATGACACCCTCCTATAAAATAATGCCAAAACGGCTAACAAAGCTCTGTGCAAAGCATCAGAGGGCTGTGGGGAGGGCGATAAAAAGGGCAAGAATTATTGCATTACTGCCGTTCACGCCAAGGTAAAAAACGATTACTATTCGTTCACTACTGCCGTGCTGTGAAAATTGATATAAAAAACCACAGAGGTCGCAGAGAAAAAATCAATTCTCTGTGTTCTCCAAAAAAGATTAAAATTAACCACAGAGGACACGGAGTATCTTTGAGGTAGAAAATTAAGAAAAAACCCTCTGTGCTCTCCTGTTGGTCCCAAAGATTGCCTGAGGTGAGCTACAAGTAAGAAAAACGCTGATAGAGAATTTGAGTACACAGAGAATAAATAAATATTATCTCTCTGTGCCCTCTGTGGTTTAGAAGAGACGGGATAAAGAGATTGGTTTTGTAAGCACAGAGGAGACAGAGAAAAAATTAGAGTACACAGAGAGAAATTAAATAAGTAATCCTCCGTGTTCTCTGTGGTTAGGTTTTTCACAATATCACCACCGCCGGGCGGGGGGAGTTATGAAGGTTATACTCACAAAGGCTGTCCAGGGACTTGGTAACGAAGGGGAAACCAAAGTGGTTAAGGATGGGTATGCGAGAAACTGGCTTATTCCCCAGGGGCTTGCCTGTGCCTATAACGAGACAAACCTGAAGATATACGCAGAAAGGAAGAAGATAGCAGAACGGAAACAGGCAAAGGAGAGCCTTAAGGCAGAAGCACTAAAATCCCGCATAGAATCTTTATCTATTACTGTCCCGATGGAGGCAGGCGAAAATAACAAGCTTTTTGGCTCTGTCACCTCAGGATTGATATCAGAGGCGTTAAAGGGGGAGGGATACAAAATAGACCACAGGTCTATTATCATAGACGAGCCGATAAAGGAACTGGGTGTATACACAATAAAGATACGCCTCCACTCTGATGTTTATGCAAATCTCAAGATATGGGTGGTATCAAAAGAGGAAACTTAATAGAGGTAGAGGTAGAGGAAATATACATTGATAAGCTCCTGAATACCCCTATCTTATTTTTGAAGGAATGTGCAGGAGACCGCATTTTACCTGTATGGATAGGAACTTCTGAGGCAATGTCAATATCCCTTGCTAAACACCATCAGATTCTGGAACGACCGATAACCCATGACCTTATGAAGACACTCATAAAGATTCTTGATGCTGATATTCAGAATGTGATTATCCAGGAAGTTAAAAATGGCACCTTTTATGCCAGAATACACATAACAAGAGGTAACTCCATATACGAAATAGATGCGAGACCATCGGACTCTATTGCTATTGCTCTGAGATTCAATGCCAAGATATATGTAGAAGAAAACGTTATGGAGACTGGCGGTAGTTTTATCCTGGACAAGGGACTGCAAAAAAATCTTGAAAAATTGACACCTGAAACCTTCGGTAAATTCAAGCTATGAACGAAAAATACACACCCAGGGTTGTAAAAGTCCTCTCGATTGCAAGAAATGAGGCAATAAGACGGGGGGACGACTCCATAGACAGTGAACACATACTTCTGGGAATTATCAAGGAAGGCGAGGGAGTAGCAGCAAATGTATTTGCAAGACTCGGTGTAAGCATAGACGACATCATTGATGAGATTGATGCCAGCCATAACTACCCGGATAACTCAACATTTATATCCATATCACCCGTACTGAGCGAAGATGCACGCACAGTGCTGAAGCAGGCTGAGATCGAAGCAAGCGAGCTGGGGCATGACTACATAGGCACAGAGCACCTCTTGCTCGCAATACTTTCTATACCATCCTTGGGGGCATTTCAGATATTGTCATCCTTCTCTATTGACAAGAATACCGCGAAAGACACAATTCTGGATCTTCTTGGCACTCCTAAAGATAAGAAAAAAAAATCCTCTAAAACACCCGCACTCGACTTTTTCACAAGGGATATTACAAAACTTGCAAGAGAGGAAATGCTCGACCCAATAATAGGTAGGAACGAAGAGATAGAACGCGTGATTCAGATAGTATGCAGGAGGAAGAAGAACAATCCCGTCCTTATAGGAGAACCGGGTGTAGGTAAGACCGCGATAGTTGAGGGCATAGCAGAGAGAATTGCACAGGGTAATGTTCCGGCTGTTCTCTTAAATAAGAGGTTGCTTACCCTCGACCTCTCTCTGGTCGTTGCGGGCACAAAATACAGGGGACAGTTTGAGGAAAGGCTGAAGGCAATCCTCCGGGAGATAAAGACACGCAAGAATATAATTCTCTTTATAGATGAGGTTCACACCCTTGTTGGTGCAGGTGCAGCGGAAGGGGCAATAGATGCATCAAATATGCTGAAACCTGCACTTGCTGCGGGAGAAATACAGTGTATAGGCGCAACAACTCTGTCTGAATACAGGAAGTACATTGAAAGAGATGGAGCACTTGAACGCAGGTTTCAGCCTGTAATGGTAAACCCTCCTGATAAAGAGTCTACACTAAAAATTCTAAAGGGGCTTAAACGCAAGTACGAAGAATACCACAATGTCATCTACACAGATGAGGCACTCAAGGAAGCGGTCGAACTGTCTGATAGATATATCACAGATAGATTTCTGCCGGATAAGGCAATTGATGTCATTGACGAGGCAGGTAGCAGGGTCAAGTTGAAGGGAACACATTCAAAGGAGACCGCCAAGCTCAGGAAGCGTGTAGAAGACCTATTAAAAAGAAAGGAAGAGGAGGTTATGCGACAGAACTTTGAACTTGCTGCCAAACTCCGTGACAAGCAGAAAAAACTTGAGAAGGAGTTACAGCTCTTGATGGAAGGAAAACAATTGAAAACTGCAAAGGTTGTAGTAGAAGACATCAGGAAAGTCGTTTCCCTGTGGACAAGTATTCCCCTTACCCGTATAGAAATAAAAGAGCAAGAGAAATTGTTAAAGATGGAGTCAGAACTCAGCAAGAAGGTTGTTGGTCAGGATGAAGGGATAAAGGTAATCGCAATGGCAATAAAAAGGGCAAGGGCAGGGTTGAAAGACCCCAGACGCCCAATTGGCTCGTTTATATTTCTTGGTCCCACGGGAGTTGGCAAAACATACCTTGCAGAAAAACTTGCTGAGTTTCTATTTGATAGTGAATCCGCTCTCATTAAGCTCGATATGAGCGAATACATAGAGAGATTCAACCTTTCAAAACTGATAGGTGCACCGCCAGGATACGTTGGATATGGCGAGGGAGGGCAGTTGACTGAAAGGGTAAGAAGAAGGCCATATTCGGTTATTCTCTTTGATGAGATAGAGAAGGCGCATCCTGACATATTTAATATTCTCCTGCAGATACTCGAAAATGGTGTCCTGACGGATTCGTTCGGCAGACATATTGATTTTAAGAATACCTGTATAATCCTTACATCAAACATAGGCACGAAAGAGATAGGTAAGGAGATAGGATTTGGAGCAGGCGAGAAAGTTGAGGATAGAAAGACATTTCTTATGTCGGAGGTAAAAAAGGTATTCAACCCTGAATTCTTAAACAGGATAGACGAAATTGTAGTCTTTAACGCCCTGGGGAGAAAAGAAATGGGTAAAATTGTGGATATGCTTGTAAAAGAAGTGATTGACAGGGTGAAGGCAAAGGGTTTTACGGTTGAAATTAGCAGTGAGGCAAAGGAATTACTTATTGAGAAGGGATTTGATCCTGAGTACGGGGCAAGACCGTTAAAGCGCGCAATTCAAAGGCTACTTGAGGACCCACTTTCGGACAAACTCCTTGTAACGGGAAAAGGCCGTATACTTGTTGACAGGGATGGCGAATCCCTCAAATTTGTAACCTCTATCCCCAAACCTACTGTGTCCAAAGTGGGTTAACTGATTAATTCGGTTAATTGGAATGC
>JAYENM010000009.1:0-6232 GCA_034722095.1 Caldifarciminota bacterium
ACCATTTTTGGAGGTTCCTCAAGTTTTTTCTTTACCTAATGCAATTTTTCTCAACTCACAAACCACACTTTTCCTCATCCATCTCAACCCTATCACCTGGATACCATGTACCTTCCCTCTTACAAAAGTTAACCACGAATCTATACGAATTAATCGAATAACACGAATAATTTTTAAAATTAAGAGAAGAAAATTTGTGTAGCCTGCCCCGTTAGATGCTTGCTATCTAACAGGGTGAGTAGCATTCGTGTGCATTTGTGGTATAATTTCCTATGCGGTCAAGAGAAAAAATAGCCACGTTTACGAGCCGAATTCCGGTATCCCTTCACAAGGAAGGTTGAAGTATTTTCTTATGTATGCATGTATACGCTGGCTTGCCTTACCATCACCGTAAGGATTTTTCTTGCCAGACATAGAATTGTAGAGTGCTTTATTTTTTAACAATCTGGATACCGATTCTACAATCTTTTCTCTATTTGTGCCCACAAGAGTTGCTGTGCCTGCTTCTATCCCTTCTGTCCGTTCGGTCACCCTCCTCATTACAAGCACAGGCTTATTGAGAGAAGGCGCTTCTTCCTGTAGGCCACCCGAGTCTGTGAGCACGAGATATGAGCTTGCCATCAGATTGATAAATTCAAGATAGGGAGGAGGGTCTATTATGCTTATTCTCTCTACGCTTTTTAACGTATCATTTACTGGCAATCTTATATTCGGATTCGGATGAAGAGGATATACAATTTCCACATCCTGAAAATTTTCCACAATATCCTTTAATGCGTAACATATCTCCCTTATTGGTTCTCCAAAACTCTCCCTTCTGTGGCAGGTTACAAGAATAACTTTTCTTCCCTTATCCTGTACGGTTGCAGGATTTTCTTTCAGTTGTCCGATTGCCCTCTCTATTGCATCAATTGCTGTATTTCCCGTTACATATATATTTTCAGTGATTCCTTCCCTTAAGAGATTCTCACTTGCCTTTTTGGTGGGCGCGAACAGGAGGGTTGATAAATTGTCTGTCAGAATTCTGTTTATTTCTTCAGGGTATGGGTTGAATTTATCAAAACTTCTCAGACCGGCTTCCACATGTGCGACAGGTATCCCCTCATAGAAAGCTGAGAGTGCAGCAATAAATGTAGTGGTCGTATCTCCCTGAACAATAACCATATCCGGTGATAAATTTTTATATGCAGTTTTGAACCGTGTTAGTGCCTGAGTAGAGATATGAAACAGGTCCTGTCCGTCTATCATTATGTTGAAGTCGTGGTCTGGAGAGAGTGAGAATACTGAAAGGACCTGGTCAAGTAGCCATCTATGCTGGGCTGTAGCTATAAGAATAGTTTTAAATGACCCGTCCTTTTTCATTACATTAACGAGTGGTGCAAGTTTTATAGCATCGGGTCTTGTACCTATCACAATAGCTATTTTTTGCATTTGCAATCTCCCTCGTTTAAGTTTTCCCCGCAGTAAGGACATAGTCCCCTGCAATCAGGCGTGCAAAGAGGTTTTATAGGTATTGCAAGCAAAATTGTATCCCTTACAAGTGGGGTAATATCTACCTCATCCCCCGCATAGTAATATTTCTCTGTGTCGGTTGTTGTAAGCGCTATCTCTTCTTTTTTGATTATACAAGGACTTTCCCGCTCCAATATACAGTCTACCTTTTCATCAACCTGCTTTGTTACTACCTCAAGACATCTCGCACAGGTTATATTGAGCTTGAATGAGACATTTCCCTTTATTCTTACCCTCGTCTTTAATTTTGTGAAGACAAATCTACACAAAGCCGTTTCTTCAAGTTCACTTATATCAAGTTCGTCTTTTAAAAGGGAAAACTCCAGCTTATCCCCGTTTTTGATTTCATTGATATTTATGAACATACTTCACCTGTTCTGGTATAGTTATGATGTGTGGAAACATCCTTTTAAACTCCGTATTTTTTATTCTCCCGGTTATATCATCCACGAACTTCTCATCAAAACCTACGTCCAGGAGTTTTTTTCTGGAGTATTTCAATTCTATAATATGATAAAGTAAATTGTCTATCTCATTGTATTCGTATCCCAGTTCTCCCTCATCTGTCTGCCCCTTCCATAGACCTGCGGTTGGGACCTTTTTTATGATTTTTTCAGACACTCCTATACAGGAAGCCAGTTGTCTTACCTCTGTTTTATAAAGGTCTCCTATCGGGTTTATTGCGCAAGCACCGTCCCCGAACAGTGTAAAATATCCAAGGTTATATTCTGTTTTATTTCCTGTTCCAATAACAAGTGCATTTTCAAGCGCTGATATGTCATATAGTATGCTCATACGCTCTCTTGCCATCTTATTACCTCTTCTCTTTTTATCCGCATCCGGGAAATTTTTAAAATAGTCATCTACCATAAGTTGTATATCTATCCTGTAGCTCTTTATCCCAAGATGCCTTATGATTGCAACAGCATCCTTCAGTTCCTCTTCGCCCATACCATTGTATGGCAAAATGATACCCAATGTATTCCCTCTTCCCACTGACAGCGAGAGAAGTGTTACCGCCACAGCTGAATCAAGTCCTCCTGACACACCCACGACCCCTTTTTTAAACCCTCTCTTCTTTATCTCGCTAGCGAGGGATTGTACGAGATATTCTTTTGTTCTCTCAACATCGAATTGACGCATAAAGACCTCTTTGTTAATTATATCAACAAGCCCTGATCGTTACCAGGAGCCTTTTATGCTATTGTTTAATAATGTAGGCATATGACATAGATTCTGTGTTGTAGCCAAACCCCACATCGCCGTATTTATCTATTCCTATTACGCCAAAGTGTGTATTCTGTTTACGCCCTTCCTCTATTAACTGCCTTATTGCCTCATCTGGTTTCCTCTTCTTCATAAGTTCTGTGGTTCTCCATGCCACACCGAGTTTTATAATGCCCTCTCCATAACCGGTCACAGATACACCGCCCCATTTCGAGGCAAATGTTCCCGCTCCTATTATTGCAGAGTCCCCAACTCTTCCGGGTAGTTTACCAAGTATGCCTCCGGTTGATGTGGCAACTGCAATCTCGCTGTTTCTGTCGAGTGCGCAGGCACCTACTGTACCTGGTTCATATAAAGGTAAAAGTTTCCTAATCTTCTTTAAATGCATGGACTCTCCCTTTTCTTTTAATACTTGTAGTCTCTTTTCCATCTCAGGGGTTATTGGATTGCAAGTTTCGAAATCAAATAGTCTTGCAAATCTACCTGCTTCCTCTCCTACTAACAAAATGTGGTCTGTCTCTTCCATAACCTTTCTTGCTATATCAACAGGATGCCTGACATTTTTTATTGCGCCAACAGCACCAAATTCACCACTTCCAAGCATAACAGACGCATCCATCTCAACTTCTCCCAGGAGGTTAAGGGCTGAACCTATTCCGGCATTAAATGTGGGATCATCCTCCATAATTTTAACTGCAGTAATCACGGCATCAAGAGCATTTCCTTCTTCTTTCAGGACTTTATAGCCCTCTTGTGCTGCAAGTTTCGTGCCCTTCTGGTGTGCCTCCTCATTTCTGATTTTTCCGGCACCACCATGAACTATTATACCCACCATAAAGTGAAATCAAAAATTAGGGAATGTCCCAAAGTGTTGTGATACTACCGAGACTATTATTTCAATTGAAAGGGCTATCAGTAATCTGGTAGCCGCAGACTTCAGTCTGCGTATAGAAAATGCCATCCTGAACCCATTTTGCGCAACTTATCCCCAGGATCCGCACGGAAAAGTTGCGGCTACCAAAAGGTTGCGGCTACCAAAAAGTTGCGGCTACCAAAAGGTTACGGACACCGATTCAATTTGTATATTTTGGTACAATCCGAGTGGCTTGTCATTGCTCGTAACTTTACAGTATAATTTTTGCCGTCACAGCACTTTGGAGCAAAGTCAAAAATTAAAATGCAAAAATGAAAAACTATAGAGCACAGACAACAGCTCTTAGTCATCAGGCGTTTTGAAATTAGACATTAGAAATTGATCTTTTACCTTCAGTGTTTTTCGTGGGCTTATCCTTTCAATAAACTACACGCTTTATCTGTAAAAAATTCCCTTACCCCGTCTATGGTTGAGGCTGTCTTGGATTGTGGGATAGAGGATAGGAAGAATTTACCATAGTATTTCTTCCTTATTCTGGTATCAAGTATTGCAACCATTCCATAGTCCGTCTTTTTACGGATAAGTCTCCCAAATCCTTGTTTTAATGTCAGGATAGCTTTTGGTAATTGGTAGGAGAGAAATGCGTTTCTTCCCTCCTTCTTCAAGCTTTCTATCCTTGCCTCCTCTAAAGGGTCTGTTGGAACATCAAACGGCAATCTTGTTATTATTACCGATATGAGAGAGTCTCCCGGCACATCTACACCCTGCCAGAAAGTGGATGCACCAAGGAGGACTGCTCTTTCACCATATCTAAACCTCTCAAGCAGGATATCCCTTGAGGTCTCTCCTTGTTTAAGAAGGTTATAATCCGGCAAGCGGTATAACAGATTGGTATAGACCTCGTCCATAAGTTTATAGGATGTAAAAAGAAGAAATGTCCTTCCCTCTGTTATTTTGACGAGTTTTTCTGTCTCGTCAGTAATAAATTCTGGATATCTATCGTTTCTTGGGTCCGGTCCATCCTCTGGGATATAAAGAATTGAATTATTTTTGTAATCAAACGGCGACGAAAGGTATATGGTGGTTCCCGAAGCAATTCCAACCTTTTCTTTGATAAAACGAAAGTCATTGGGATGTGTTGTTATCGTTGCAGAACAAAGTACTACAGGTATGTCTCCATTGAACACGGTTGAAGCGAGCGAGTCTGATATATCTATGGGCGCACTCTGCAGGGCAATCCAGTTTTTATTGGTCTCAATCCAGTAAACACTATGTGGGTCTTTCAGGGATATAAAGCGCTTGATGGTTGTCTTTACCGCTGTTACCCTGTCTGCAAGATTGCTAAGATCTGCCTTTTCCTCTTCACTCCCGGCTTCGGTATTGGAGAGTATTTTTGCGAGTGTGTCAAGATTTTGAAAAAGGTCGTCTGTCTTTATATCAACTGGCTGTTTTATCCTTGTGCTGGGAGAGATAATTTTTCTCTTAATGGAATTGAAGAAATTCTCTCCTGCATCGTGTGTTGCCTCTAAGACAGGCTTCATCTTGCTTATATTCTTCGTTTTAATCTCTCGCAGAAGATAGATGAGTGTATAGTTTGTAACACTTTCCCCGAAATAGGATGTTGCAACATCTTCAAGGTTATGTGCCTCATCAAAGATAACTGCATTGTATTTTGGGAGAACCTTACCACCGCAGGATAGATTTGCAAAGAATAGATGGTGATTTGTAACGATGATCTGGGAAGAATAGATCTTGCGTCTTGCATATTCATAATAACAGTTTGGTCTCTCCTTGCACAATTTCCCAATACAGGTATTCCGTCCTCGACCGATATCGTTCCATATCGAAATTTTACCCTCTTCCTCTGCCTCACTCCGCAGTCCTGTTCGTGTTGTCTTTTGCCACAGGATTACCCTCTCCAACTCATCCATCTGGAAAGGCAAAAACGCTCCCTCTGATAAAAGGTTCTTGAATCTCCTCCTGCAGAGATAGTTTTCTCCCCCGAATGCCGCATTGGCAACAACAGGGGAACCAAGAACAGATTTTGCAAGGGGAATATCGCTGGACAGAAGCTGGTTTTGCAGTGTCTTTGTATATGTGGATATTATAATTCGTCTGTCTTCTTTCAACCATAAGATTGCTGGGATGAGATATGCAAGGGATTTGCCAATCCCTGTTCCCGCCTCGGCAATCAGGATGTCGTTCTTATCCAGTGCCTCCTTTACCTTGTATGCCATCTGTAATTGTTCTTCCCTTCTTTCGTATTCCTTTATCGTATTTGCAAGGAGGGTATTGAATATATAATCCAGGTCAGACATAGTGTGGCTAATTATATACCATAACCGGATAAATGTCAAGAGAAAAAATCAAAAGCTTAACCACGAAGACACAAAGTCCACAAAATATTGGTTATCGGTAACCAGTAATCGGTAATCGGTAATCCGTGATCTTTAATCTACGAGGGCCTTCCCAGCCTCGATAATTAAGTTAGCCTTTTGTCTGGAGTGCATTATCTTGGTAATGCAGCAGATGTTAGATCCTCCCATCCGTTAAATCTGCTTAATCCCTGCCTACCGACAGGCAGGTGTTGACCCATCCGTTGATTTTTTTCTTGACAAA
>JAYENM010000010.1:0-6168 GCA_034722095.1 Caldifarciminota bacterium
TAGATTTCTGCCTCACCGTTACAAAGAGAAAACCTCCTAAAAGTCGTTTTAAATGATTTTCCTCCCCTTGAAATGCGGTCTACTACTGTCTCAAAGAGCAACTTTTATTCATGCGTTATACATAACCTAATATCAAATATCAAAAATGATTAATTAGTTGAATGGTTGAATAGTCAATTGGGACCTTTTAACCAACTAACAAACCAACCAACTAACAAACTAAATCTGTAATCTACTAAAATTCATCCCTTAATTGCTCCTTCTGTCAGACCGCGGATGAAGTATCTCTGCGTGAAGAGGAAGAGTATGGCTATCGGGAATATTGATATTGAAGATGCTGCCATCCTGAGTGTATAGAGTTCCTCATGAGCACTCCTGAACATAGCAAGACCAACAGGCACTGTATACATACTCTCTTTTGTGGTGACAATAAGTTGCCACAGGAAGTTATTCCAGTGAAACTGAAAACTCAATAAAAATACAGTTGCCACTATAGGCATCGAGAGCGGCAATACAACCCTTCTAATAACCCCAATCTCAGATGCTCCATCTATCCTTGATGCCTCAATAAGCGATGTAGGTATTTGCCGTATAAACTGGGTGAGAAGAAACAATCCAAAAACATTTGCAAGATGTGGAACTACCATCGCCCTGTAGGTGTTTATCCATCCCAATCTCGCAACGAGCACAAACTGGGGAATCATAAACATCATTCCCGGGACCATCATTGCAGAGAGAAAGAGTAGAAATAATCCATTCTTAAAAAAGAATCTTCGCTTTGCAAATGCATACGCTGCAAGGGTAGCAAAAATGGTTGAAAATGTAGCCCCCAGTATTGCAACCACGAACGAATTGACAAAATATTTACTAAATCTGTACTGTGTAAGGACTAATTTGAAGTTATTTATCGTCGGGTTCTCCGGGATAATCTTCATTGAAAGACCGCTTCCCAGAGGTTTGAAGGATGTTATAACCATCCAGAAAAACGGAAACAGCACCCCAAATGCAAGAACAACAAGGAAGATGTATATAATTGCTCTTTTACCCATAAGTCATTTCATATTATGCGTCAGTGAAGTAGGGACTACCCTCGCGGTTGTCTATCACTTGGTTATCGGTTACCAATAATCAGTAGATTTTATAGTATATCAGGATACCAGTGGATCAGCAGGCAGAGTACCAGAGTATCAGATTATCAGAGGTAAACCATCCTTAATCTGATATTCTGATAAACTGATTTTCTTCCTACTGATATTCTGATTATCTGATACACTATTTTTTATTTCTCGGTGATTTTCAGTGTTTAATTGCATATCTAAGATAAGTCATTTCTCTCTTAAAAGCCTCAGGCTTACAAGGGAGATAGTCATTGATATAAGAAGAAGAATAAAGGATATGGCAGCTGCATACCCAAGTTTTAAGGACTCAAAGTTTCTATAAAGATACATACCTGTCACCCTGGTAGCACCCACTATATTACCCCTGAAGTTGACCATTGGCCCCCCTCCCGTCATACCATAGAACTCGGCAAATGCAGATAGAGCTGCTATAGTGCCTATTATTACAAGAAACAGAATCACGGGCTTGATAAGGGGTATTGTTATATACCTGATTTTCTCGAAATTTGAAGCACCATCTATAGATGCTGCTTCAAAAAGGGATTGAGGTATATTATCCATAGCGGCGATAAAGAGAATCATTCCAAATCCAGCACCCTTAAGAGTCATAGCAATAACTATTGAAGGCATAGCAGTAGACGGAGTTGCAAGTGGAGGTGGAATCTTCAGGCCGATGAAATTGAACGCCTTCATAACCACTCCGTAAGGACTTGAATATAGAAATGTCCACACAATTGCAACCACAAATACATCAAGCACAAAAGGAAGAAAGAAACACGTCCTGAATATATTTCTACCTTTTATATCCTTCCTCATAAGAAATGCGAGAAGAAATGAAAATGCAATACCTATCGGAATTGATAGCACTGCATAATACAATGTCATAAGAAGTGCCCATCCAAATTCAACATCCTTGAAGAGTTTTATATAATTCCCCGCACCTACAAGCTTCATACTACCAAAGACATCGTAAAGGTCAGTAACCTTGTGGAAACTGAGGATAAGTGAATAGACAATGGGATAGAGTAAAAAGACACAGAAGATTATAAGAAAAGGGAGTATAAGAGAATAGGATATAAGACTCTCTCTTACTGAAACAGGATTGTTTTTAAATACTTTGTTCATCTGTGGGTTAGTTGGTAATTAGGTAATGAGGTCACTAAGTCATTGGGTCAATAGGTCATTGCACGATTAAAAATCGTGCCTACATGGATATTTCAGGGTCATTATATCATAAAAGAGGAAAGTTGTCAAGAAAAAAAAAAGTTGGTGAATAAGCAAATGGTAAATTGTGAATAGTGTGGGGAAGCCTTTCCCAGTTTCTGTCCGCGAACACTGTTTATACTTTCATGGGGATATCAAGAAAAGAGATTTCTGAAAAAGTGTAGAAATCGGTGTAATCTTTCTCCAAAATCTGTGTAATCAGAGGTCTCTGGGCATTTTTCAGAGACCTCGAAAAAAAACTTGACAAATCCAGAGAAATGATTTATAATAAGACAATTATCTACTAATAATTTACAAGGAGGAGGGGTGAGAAAATCTTTTCTTCTCTTTATACTTTTTCCTGTTGTATACCTCTTTGCGGGAACAACTGGAAAGATTACAGGGAGGGTAGTAGACCTGACAACTGGTGAACTCCTCCCTTTTGTTAATGTGGTCGTTGAGGGCACAAATCTTGGAGCTGCCACTGATATTGATGGGTATTATTTTATTCTAAATGTACCCCCGGGTGAGTATACGCTGTCTGCATCTATGATCGGTTACAATCGTATGAGAATTGAGGGTGTCAGGGTGTCCTTTGATTTCACCAGCGTTTGCAATTTTGAGCTCACCCCGACCATTCTGGAGGGGAAAGAGATTGTAGTGGTTGCAGAACGAGAGATAATAAGACCTGACCTCACATCAAGCCTTGCCATCATTGAGGCTCGTGATATTGAAACAATGCCTGTGCAAAGTTTTAGAGATATTTTAAATCTTCAAGCGGGCATCGTCAAGGGACATATAAGGGGTGGTAGGTCTGGAGAGGTTGCCTATCTCATAGACGGAATCTCCATCACTGACGCATATTCAGGTGACATAGCAGTGGAAGTGGATAACTCTGCTATACAGGAACTTCAGGTCGTGAGTGGTACATTCAATGCAGAATACGGTCAGGCAATGTCTGGTATAGTAAATATCGTGACGAAAGAGGGCAGCAGAAAGTACTCTGGAGAGGTATCATCATGGATCGGAGACTATCTCACAACAGATGAAAATTTTACAGGATTGAATAAGCTAAATATACTCCAGAATAAAAATCTGCAGAGTACCATCTCAGGTCCACTTCCCTTCCTAAAGAAAAGAGGGTCATTCTTTGTCACTACAAGATATTACTACAGTGATGGATGGCTTTATGGAAAGAGAAAATTCACACCTCAGGGAGAACCTGGTGACGATAAGGTAGTGCCTATGAATTTTTACAATAAGATCTTTGCACAGGGAAAGTTATCTCTCCAGCTGAAAGAAAATATTGAGTTAAACTATTCATACTTTACAGATCATGCGATATATAAGACATATGACCACTACTTTAAATATAATCCTGATGGAGACTTCAATAGATCCAAATCAGGATATAACCATCAATTAACCTTCACCCATATGATAAGCCCAAAGACATTTTACACCCTGAATGCCTCAAGGTTTTACTCTGAATATAAACATTATGTATATGAAGACCCCTATGACCCAAGATATGTTCATCCCGACCTTCTCACAGCACCTGCATACTCCTTTGCACAAGGAGGAACAAAGATGCAGAATTTCACAAGATGGAGTAAAACCACTGCGGGAAAGTTTGATATTACATCCCAAATTGGGTTGTCAAACGAGGTAAAAGGAGGCATAGAAACAAGGTTTCACAATCTATTTCTCCATGAATTTGATATAGTGCCAAAGCGCATAGAGATTGGAGAGGTTGTCCCATTTGAACCCGATATACCTCCTATCACGGCGCCCAATCATAATAAATACAACAAAAAACCATACGAGTTGTCCTGTTACCTGCAGGATAAAATAGAATTGAAGGATATGATAGTCAATCTTGGCATAAGGTATGACTACTTTGAACCCAATGGTGTTTTGCTTGCCGACCCATCCGACCCGAACATAAACGATCCCTGGAAGCCTGAACACAAGGATATGACACTTGAGGAAAGGGAAGAGATATGGTGGAAGAAGGCATCATCAAAAACCCAAATAAGCCCAAGATTTGGAGTGGCATACCCTATCACAGACAAGGGCGTTATACACTTCTCATATGGTCACTTCCTTCAAATCCCTCCATTTGAATATCTCTATAAAAATCCGGAGTTCGAGGTGCCAAAAACCTCAGGCATAAGCACGATTTTGGGTAATACAGATCTCGATGCACAGCGCACTGTTATGTATGAAATAGGTCTACAGCAGGCATTTACCGATGATATTGCAACCGATGTAACACTCTTCTATCGTGACATAAGAAACTGGGTAGGAACCTCTCCGGAGATAAACACAGTAATACCGGGAACAAAGTATGTCAAGTATATAAATAAGGACTATGCAAATGTAAGAGGAATAACATTCTCCCTTGACAAGTACCGAATAGATAAATTTGGAGTAAGTCTTGATTATACATACCAGATAGCCGAAGGCACATCCTCAAATCCCGACGATGCATTCAATGACGCAAGAGCAGGAAGAGAGCCAAGAAAAGAGGTAATTCCTTTAAACTGGGATCAGACCCACACCCTCAACCTTTCAATCCTCTTCGGTAATGCGGGGCTTATATTCAGGTACGGCACAGGACTCCCATATACGCCATGGATCGTCCAGGGGACACGGGTCGGACGGACCCTTGCCACCGGGTTGAGAGAAAACAGTGAACGCCGACCCTCTACACTCACTGCCAGTTTTAACTACAGCCATGATATAAAGATAGGAAAGGCTATTGCTTCTTTTACTATAAGAATTCTGAACATCTTTGATACCAAAAATGAAGAGGGGGTATTTACAGATACAGGAAGAGCAACTTACACATTAGAGGAACGTATAGCAGGCGCAGACGCTGATCCTAACTGGTTTGTTAGACCCGATTTCTATTCAGAGCCAAGACAGATTCAGATGGGAGCATCATTAAGATTCTAAACATAGTTGAATAGTTAATTAGTTGATTAGTTGAATGGTTGATTTGGAAGTCCTAACAAACCAACCAACTAACAAACTTACCAATTAAACACATTGGGGGGAATATGAAAAGATATATGATTTTTGCTTTTCTGCTCCTTTATTGCTACCTCTCTGCCCAGACAGGCTCATTTGAAGAGAGGAAAAAAGGAGTTCACTCGGGCAATCAGATAAGAACCACATTCTTCAACTATGGTTTAATAGGCAGGATATCTACTGCAGAGGATTTTGGTGGGGAATGGCCAATAAACTCCGGACATGAGTATATCGGCGATGTAAGTGTACTCGTCGGTGCTGAGATCCCCATAACCATACGGGTAATAGATACAATTATTGGCACAGACACACTTTACTGCGACAGTACAGCAATCATACATTCTGTTGAAGTATCGGATGGTCCGAGGGGCAATAATGAATATTCTCCTGATGGAACTACATTTTGGGGCTGGGAACCAATCGGTGGTTATGCGAATCCTGATACAGACCTCATCGCAGTGAGCCATATAAGGGAATCCTGGCCACCATACTGGCCTGACAGAATGAATGAGATAGATGACCCAGGATGGTCAGGTGCCTGGAATGGTTACTTTGGTAAGAATCAGATGAACGCAGACCAGGAGAGCTACTTTGTAATGGACGATGACTCTGATGAGGAGTTTCTGTTTTACCCGGATTCCACAGACCTGACAAGAAGGGGTCTCGGGCTCCGGGTAGGTGTAAGGGGATTCCAATGGTCTCATCCACTTGCTCAGGATTGTATATTTTGGCATTACGACATAACAAATCTGGGTACATCTACCCTGAACAAAGTGGTTTTTGGGATGATAGTTGGAACCATAACAGGAGG
>JAYENM010000011.1:0-6162 GCA_034722095.1 Caldifarciminota bacterium
GGGGGGCGCTGGCATTCTATCTGCGCAGACTATAATAAACAAAGGCGTTGATGTTCTGATTACGGGAAATGTGGGCCCAAATGCTTTTCATACACTCACTGCGGGGGGTGTAAAAATATACGGAGGCGTGACTGGAACACTAAAAGAGGCAATAGAGATGTATAATAAAGGAGAATTGAACGAGTTATCCAGCGCCTCGGTACCACCACATTTTGGAATGAGCCGCTAATTTCACTGATTACACAAGATTATAAGAACACGAATACCACGAATTAGACAAATTGTTACAAATAAAATTTAATTGTGTAGTTCGCATTTTCCGTGTCCCTATGGATCCTTTGGATAATTCGTGTTAAAAAATCTGTGGTTATAATTTTGATATCTGCCTGCCGGCAGACAGGTATGATTTTTACATTTATACCCTCTGTGTTCTCTGCGAACTCCGCGGTTAATAATAAAAGGGAGGATAGAATGAAGATGGCTATATCAACGGATGGTGAATATGTATCTCCGCACTTTGGAAGGTGCCCCAGTTTCACGATAATAGAGATTGAAGACGGAAAACTTCTCAAAAGAGAGGTTATTAACAATCCTGGACATAGCCCCGGATTTCTGCCCCAATTCCTCTCTGAAAGAGGAATTAAATATCTCATTGCAGGTGGTGTTGGCAGAAGGGCGACAGGGTTCTTCAGGGAAATGGGGATAGAGACCATCGTTGGAGTGACAGGAAAGATAGACGATGTGATAGATAAAATACTTAAAGGAGAGCTTGAAGGGGGTGAAAGCCTCTGTAAACCAGGAAGGGGAAGGGGCTATGGAATTGAAAAAGACGAATGCGACCATTTTTAATTTACCAGGGATGTTTAAAGATAGTACCACAGATTAAAAGAAAATTCCAAATCCTAATTTCTAAACCCTAAATAATCTCTAAATTTAAATGTTCCAAATACCAAACCTCTTTAGAGTTGGAGGTATTTGTGTAATACCTTTTTGGGTTTTGGAAATTGGAATTTGTTTAGGATTTAGTGCTTGGGATTTATGATTTTGGAAGGGGGGGTGATTTATATGCCAAGAGGAGATGGAACAGGACCAATAGGTGGAGGTCCGGGTGGTAGAGGTGGCGCAGGAGGGGGTCGTATGGGTGGTAACCGGCCCGGTGCGGGTGCCGGTGGTTATTGTGTATGCCCTTCCTGCGGAACCAGAATTCCTCACAAAAGAGGTATTCCTTGCTATCAAGAGACCTGTCCGAAGTGTGGAACAAAGATGGTAAGAGAGTAGTCTCAAGGAAGTTATGAAATAAACCACACTTGCCTGCCGTCAGGCAGGGAGAACACAGAAGTAAAGCTAATTCTCTGTGCCCTCTGTGGTTAAGTCTTTAACGAGAATAAGGAGATTTATGTTTCGCGTACTTTTCCAGTTTGGTGGAGTTACTATCACCACTTATGGTGTGATGCTTGCCATTGCATTCATCGCAGGGATTATTCTTGCAGAGAGAAGAGGAATAAAATATGGTGTCCCAAAGGATACAGTTGGCAATCTCTCTTTGCTTATCCTTCTTGGTGCGATTGCTGGTTCCCGTGCATTCTATGTATTTACTCATCTGTCTGATTATAGTGGGGAGTGGCAGAGGGCATTCTATGTGTGGGAAGGAGGGCTTACATTCTATGGGGGAGTGATTCTTGCGTTTCTTTTGTGTGTAATATGGGTGAGAAAAAAGGGATTGTCATTTGGCAAACTTGCAGATACCGTAGCACCTTCACTTGCTCTTGGAGTTGGTATAGGCAGAATTGGGTGTTTTTTGAATGGATGTTGTTTTGGAAAGCCATCAAATTTCGGTGTGGTCTTTCCTCCTAATTCTCCCTGTGCATGGGAACTGGGTGTTGGAGTAAAAGTACACCCGACGCAACTTTACTCATCCCTTGCGGGATTTTGTATATTTGGAGTCTTGCTTCTCTTGGGAAAGAGGAAAAAATTCGGTGGTGAGCTCCTCGTATGGTTCTTTCTCCTGTATAGTTTATGGAGATTTTTTATAGACTTCATAAGATACTATCCCCCATCGACATATGTATTTCCAAATATTACTAATAATCAGGTAGTATCTGCAGTTGTATTTATCCTGTCGGTTGTAATAATAATACTGTGTAGGAAAAAATCAGTGAGAAAAAGATAGTGTATGGTTATTTCTATTGCCAGTGGTAAGGGAGGGACTGGCAAGACTATCGTAGCAACCAGTCTTGCACTCTATCTAAGTAAGGATGGAATAGAAACTGGGTTTCTGGATTGTGATGTTGAGGAACCAAACTCATCATTACTCCTGAAACCCGTTATAAATGAGACTCAAACGGTCGGTATCCCTGTCCCTGTAATTGATTTCAAGAAATGTACCTATTGTGGTAAATGTGCAGAGGTATGCGCATATCATGCAATTGCAGTGGCGAAGGAGACCGTTTTGGTTTTTCCCGAATTATGCCATGGGTGTGGTGGATGTACACTTTTTTGTCCCGAAGAGGCTATATCTGAGGTGAATAGGGATATAGGAGTAGTAGAGAAAGGCAATGCTGGAGAAATCAAGTTTATCCAGGGACGATTGAACATCGGTGAACCTATGGCAGTGCCCCTGATAAGAGAGGTAAAGAGGCATGGGACGGAGGGGAATGATAGAGTTATCATAATTGATGTCCCTCCTGGCACATCCTGTCCCGTTCTTGAGGCTGTGAGGGAAAGTGATTTTGTAATACTTGTCACAGAACCCACACCGTTTGGGCTGAACGACCTTAAGCTGGCAGTTGAAACAGTGAAAAAACTGGACATAGATTTTGGTGTAGTTATCAATCGTTCAGATATAGGTGACAAAAAGGTTGGGAACTACTGCAAAGATGAGAACATTCCGATTTTAGTAGAGATTCCATATAGCAGGGATATAGCAGTTCTCTATTCCTATGGAATTTCGATGGTGACTGAGGGAGAAAAATACAGGGAAATCTTCCGCAAGATATGGGAAAAGGTAATATCAAAAATCAAAGTATAAATCTCAAAATTATATGAGATTCTTCAATTTAGCAAGTAGAGTGTAGAGTAAGATCTCATTTCTATTCTCTGTGTCAAAGACGCTTTGCGTTCTCGGCAGTTAACTTGGGAGGAAAATGTTAAGACAAATAGGAAGGGAACTCAAAAATCATGCACCATTTACCATATTCGGAGCCATTACGGGAATTGTGGTTATAGTTATATTTCAAAGACTTCCCAGAGGAGTTTCCTACAATATCTTCTACATACTACATCCAATTCATGTCCTTTTGAGCTCTCTTGTTACTGCATCTATGTATGAACTTCACAAATGCGGGAGATTGAAGATCAAGTGTAATATGTGGGTCTTACTGATAATTGGTTATGTGGGCTCGATTGGTATAGCAACTTTAAGTGATTCAATAATTCCTTATCTTGGAGAGGTATTACTCGGTATGCCAAACAGGGATATACACATAGGATTCATAGAGAAATGGTGGCTGGTGAACCCGTTGGCAATATTAGGTGTCATCATTGCATATTCCAGACCAACGACAAAGTTCCCCCATGCAGGGCATGTTTTATTGAGCACATGGGCTTCACTCTTTCATATCATTATGGCTCTGGGTGGCGGGTTGAACTTCTTCTCATATATAGTTATTTTATTCTTCTTGTTTCTTGCAGTCTGGATTCCTTGCTGCACAAGTGACATAGTATTTCCTCTCTTGTTTGTGAGGGAGGAAAGTAATTAGTTCATACTGAAAAATATGCAAAGAGAAAAGGAGAATAGCTGAAAATGGGTAAGCAAGGGCTAAAAACACTGGTTCTCATTTTACTGGTCTTTGCAGGAACTTACGGTAGTCTTGTAGGCATCTACCGGCTGGAGAACTGGGCTGTGTTTCTCTTTGGTTTGGTTCTGTTTTTTTTCGCATTGTGGCTCGTATTGAAGTCGATTGAAGAGTCAAACGAGAGGATATCCAACTATTTTGGCATATTTGCGGGGATATTCCTCTGGGGATTTCTGGGTGAGGTTATGGAGCATCTGGAAATATTGGAAATTGCCTATTGGAATTTTCTCCCTCTATTAGTAACATTAACATTTTTCACGATTCTCGTGGGTATCAAAAGGTATCTTCCGCATGGACTGATGCTCACCCTCGCAACCTTCAACAGCATCTGGTTCCTGCACTTTATCATGATAAATCAATATAATTTTCTTGGACGATATCACTTTTCAACCTATCCATCCTGTACCCTGTTTCTGTTACTGTCGTTGTTTTTTGGCTTCAGAATGGTAAAAGCAAAGGAAATTTCAGAAAATATGGTATACTCTTTAGGACTACTTCTATCAGCCTGGACCGTTCTTGAATATGTATGGGGATGGAGACTCATCCCCGGACCCTGGATGTTTTAACAAGAGATAATGAATTTGATTAGGTTTTAAGTAATTATAAAACATTTGACACTAAATTTAATCCTCATTGCTTTTTCCTGACAACTTTCCAGCATGCAGTGTTCTGTGTCAGGAGGTAACTCCTGACACTACGGGTTCGAAAGATACCAAGATTTTTTTAACAGGGATTTTAAGAGATTGGAAGAGATTTTTCTTTTTCATTTTATTTTTCCCAACTTCTTTGTGTCGAATGTCTTATAATCACCAAGTTTTAAATGTGGTTCTTCTCCAATTTAGTTAGTAGAATATAAGGACAAACTCCCTTGAATTCGTGCTCTTTGTATAGTTGTATATGAAACTGTTCACTTAGAGCATTTGTAGGCACAAATTCAATTTGTGCCGGTCTGAAGGATCCGTATGGACACGATTGGAAATCGTGCCTACATTTTTGAAAGCCTTTCTCCGAAAACCCGCTCTTATAAAACGAAACCTGTCTACCGACAGATAGAAATGAATTACTTCTTAAATACAAAAAGCCATATTATTAAGCCTGTACAGCATTTGGTTAGTATTCCTTGCCTACCGGCAGGCAGGTGAACCAACTAAATTGGAGAAGAGCCTTAAATGTTTGCTTTAAGGTACAAGAGGATTATTCATAGAGTAATTTTGCGTCAAAAGATATGAGGCAGATACTTGTCATAAGCGGAAAGGGGGGCACAGGAAAAACAATTATAACTGCTTCATTTGCTTCCCTATCAAAGAATGCTATTGCAGCAGATTGTGATGTTGATGCCGCAGACCTGCATCTTTTGCTCCATCCAGAAATAAAAGAAAGGCATAGGTTCAAGGGGCTACCAAGGGCAGAAATAAACCAGGATAGGTGCACTGGATGTGGAAGGTGCTATGGTGTATGCAGGTTTAATGCGGTGCAGAAAAAACATAACTGCAAAGCCGCAGCACCGCAAAACCAGACCACTCGCTTCTTTATAGACCCTCTATCCTGTGAAGGATGCAAGGTCTGTTATTATGCCTGTTTGGAAGATGCAATAACTATGACAGAAAGCGTTTCGGGGGAATGGTTTATATCGGAGACAAAATATGGACCTATGGTTCATGCAAGGCTGGGTATAGCGGAAGAAAACTCAGGGAAGTTGGTCACGATTGTAAGAGAAAACGCAAGTTCGATCGCCGTGAAGAGAAATCTCGATCTCGTGATTGTAGATGGCCCACCTGGTATTGGCTGTCCTGTAATTGCCTCTCTAACTGGTGTGGATATTGCTCTCATAGTCACAGAGCCCACCCTCTCCGGGATTCACGATATGGAAAGGGTAATAGATGTTGCAAGGCACTTTGGGGTAAAGACTGTATGCATAATAAATAAGTATGATATAAATCTGGAGAACTCCAAGAGTATCGAAGACTGGTGCAATAAAAATGAAATACCCGTTCTGGGGAAGATTCCTTTTGATAATTCAGTTAGCGAGTCCATAGTGAAGGGTGTTCCCATCGTGGAATACACAGATAGTGAGGTGACATGGGTAATAAAGAAGATATGGCGAGAGATACTAAAAATAAAGGAAGGATGATATATGAAAAAGACAAAAAGTCAGCTAAAGGTAGTGATATTTAGTACGCCTGCTTGTCCCTGGTGTGGCAGGGTGAAAATGTATCTGAGGCAGAGGGGTATAAGGTTCAAGGATATAGATGTTTCAAGAGATAAAGCCGCTGCAAGAGATATGGTGAGGAGAAGTGGACAGATGGGC
>JAYENM010000012.1:0-6128 GCA_034722095.1 Caldifarciminota bacterium
AAACCTAGAAAAGAAGAAAATAAAGCCACGGCGATCCACCCTTTAAAGTCACTATTACCTTTATAAATCTGCCAGCTCCATCTTATAATTATTATGAAAATCGCTATAAGGACAGATAAGCCAATAATACCGGTTTCTACCAGAAAGTTTAAATACATACAGTGGATATAATGAGGTTCTCCAGCGTATCCAGGGAAGCAATATTTCTCGTAAAGCAGATAAAAATTATGCACTCCTACACCAGTGAGGATACTATGGCTCTTCCACATTCTAATTCCAGGCACAATAGTAACTTTCCTTTTTATATCCGTGGATGGATCAACTGTTTTTATGAATCTTGTTCTCAGGGGAGTAAACAGAAAACACATTATGATCAAAGCAATAGGGAGAATAACTGCAATTAGTTTCTTGCGGACTAAAAGATAGATAAGCACGGTAAGCGAGCCTATCAGTCCAATTGTAGGACCACGGGATATAGTAAAGAAAAAGGTAACAAGACCCAAACAGATAGTGGCTCCCAAGAGGACCCTCTTATACCCTTTAATAAAGAAGGCAACAAAAACAGGAAGAAGAAAGGCAAGGTACGATGCTAGTATTAATGGGTTGTAACAAATAGATGATATCCTTTCTCCCTTAAGAACGATAACAGGAACATCCTTTATAACGAGATTGAATTTAGTGAAATATTGGACAATTCCGACAATGGAAATCATTAGAGTCGTATACGAGAGCCAACTTACAATCTTGATTACGCACTTTTCATCACTCAAGAGCGAGCGAGCAAGAAAATAAGAAAGGATATAGCCAATAAAAACCACACTGCATAAAAGACTATGTCCCTTGTAAACCGCAAAAACGGTGGCAAGAAAGACAGCGCCCATAAGAGCAAGCTGCATTTTATCCAATAAATTTAATGTAATCTTGTATCGCGATATAAGAAGGAAGATGGAGGCGGATAGTAATAATGGTACAGAAACATAGGCTGAAATAGGAGTGAAAATTAAAGCTCCTGTAAAGAATATGAGTGAAATAGCTCTATATTTCATCTGTTGCAATTAGAAGTTTCCTGTGGAAAATACTGTATTATCCCAGCTCTCTTTCAATGAGTTTTCTATAAAGTCCATTTTTTTGCATAAGTTGAGCGTGGGTCCCTTCTTCCGCTATCATTCCGTCCTTTATAACAAGAATCCTTGTGCAATTTTTAACGGTTGAAAGTCTATGCGCTATTACAAGTGCAGTTCTCTTCATAAGCACCCGTTGAATGGCGTCCTGTACTTTCTTTTCAGATACCTGGTCCAAATGTGATGTTGCCTCATCAAAGATGAGGATGTCCGGCTTTGAATACAATGCCCGCGCAATGGCAATTCTCTGTCTTTCACCTCCAGATAGTGTTACTCCCCTTTCACCTACCATTGTTTCATATCTATCTGGCAATTTTTCTATGAATTCGTCAGCATTTGCAAGTTTTGCACATAATTTAACCCTATCGCCATCGTCCTCATCCTCTCCATATATGATGTTGTTACGTATAGTATCATTGAACAGAAATGGTTCTTGAGTTATAAGCCCGATTCTCTTTCTCAGGTCCTTTATACTTATCTTCCTTATATCTATTCCATCTACTTCAATGGAGCCAGATGTTGGATCATAGAATCTTATCAGTAGGTCGGCAATGGTTGATTTTCCAGCACCTGATGGTCCTACAAGTGCTATACTTTCTCCCTTATCTATCTTTAGATTGATATTAGTTAACACAGTTTCTTTACCGTTGTAACTGAAGGAAACACCTTTGAAGACTATGTTATTCTTAAAATTAAGGATTCTAATAGGATTTGCATTTTCGCTCACAGTTGGTATTAAGGATAGCACTCTCTTAATCCTTTTCATTGCCTGAATACCCTGTTGAAGATACACATTTGCAGTGGGTATCCTCCTCAAAGGGTCCATCATAGCAATAATACAGGCAAGGAATACTATAAACTTGTCGGGCGTGATGTACTCATTGAAAACCTGGTACACTCCATAAGATATTATACCACATATTCCTATAGCTATCATAAGTTCTGAAAGTGGTGTTCCAATAAGACCAATTCTCTCAAATCTAAGACGGGACTTATAATATCTTTTGGAAGAGTGTGTAACCTTTTCTGCCTCTTTCTTCTCTGTCCCAAATACCTTAACTATTTTTATGCCTGCCAGGCCTTCGCTAAATTGAGATGTAACATCACTTATATTCTCCTGGACAACCTCGCTTCGTTCTCTTAGTTTTTTCCCAAGGAAATTTATAAGTCTGGTAATTAATGGAAATATGATTATAATAACAGCCAGAAGTCGCCATGATAGATAAAGTGCGAAACAAAAATATGCAAGCACAAGCAAAACTTGCTTTATTATTCCAAGAAGTCCTTTGTAAATACTTTTTTCAATTCTCCCAATATCATTTGTGACCTTTGAGACCCATGTTCCTGATCGTGTTCTGTGAAAATAATCAAGCGAGAGCGAATATATGTGCTCGATCACACTCTTTCTTATCTCCTTTATTGCACCCTCCTCTGCAACAACGGCAAGATAGTGATGGAGATAACCAAATATCCCCTTTAATACGAATACAGAAACTAATATTATCTGCAATCTTACGATGGCATCCCATTTTGAATTCCCAAGTATCCAGCCTGTGAAACGCTCAAAGATATCATTTCCACCAAGAACAGGTTTATCGTAAAATATGCTTTTCAAGAAGGGGGAGATAAGGGAGAGTGAAAAACTGGAGAGAACAGCAAATCCCACCATGAATATAATGGAAAAAATCAATGTTCTCTTATAAGGCTTCAAATATTCAAGTAAATCACGCATATAGTATAACGTTCAGCTATAGATAAAATAATAATTAAGTTATCAGGTAAATGAGTTATTGAACATCCGCATCTATTTTACAATCAGTCCTGTAATAACCCAGTGACCCAATAACCTAATGACTTAATGACCTATTGACTCCATATAATTATACAGCATAATTGTGCATTTGTCAACCAAAAATTTCAATAACTGAGCTATGGACGAACATAGAGTAAGGTATGTTAGATTCTGTTAACGGAAATCCTGAATTACTGATAACTTCGTATAAAACAATGTGTTGTCATAATAATGAGGGTTCTTTGACATAGTTGATTATAACCATAAAGTTCACAAAGAAAATCTATAATCTATAATCTATAATCTGTAATCAAAAACCTAAATTCTCTTTGTGTCCTTCGTGCCCTTTGTGGTGAAATCCTCCGCCAATGGCGGGGTGATAACCGTGCCAGCACAAATTGAATTTATGCCTACCATCAATATAGTAAACAAGTTAAATCGCATCAAAACCTTGATTATTGAACAGTCTTTAATAGTTATTGCAATTGCAGTTTTCGAATTTTTTTTCTTGACAAAATGCGATTTTTAAGTTATAATAGTAATGATTTTAAGATAAAAACTTGCCTTCTCTACTTGTCGGTAGACAAGCAATTTCGGGGTTAAAAACTTGAAATGTGAGGGGTATATGGAATTTATCCTTTATCCTTTAAATATAAACGGGGAGAATAATCAACTTCTACCCTCAATCCTTGAAACACATAGGATTGGGGGTATTTTTATTTTCTTTTATGCGAGGTTTGTGCACAGCATCTGTATGGATAAGATTCGTTTAGGATAGCCCTGCGTGTCAGATGATGCGCAGGGTAAAAAGTGATGATGTTATATGATTTTGAAAGGGTAAAGATATTATGAAGAGACTTCTTATCACCATAGGTGTCTTTGTAATGCTTGTTTTAGCTGGCTGCAGACCTGGTGATGATAATTATGTTGGCGAATGGCCTGCCTATCCTATTGTTGATGATGGCCCGTGTTGGTCTCCGGATGGTTCTATAATCGTTTTCTATCATCGCCATATTACACGCATTGATTCTTGTGGGGCTTATAATCTAGATATGGATTCTACTGGACTCTGGTTTATCAATCCTGACGGCACTAATAAGAGAATGTTTCTGAATTTAAGAGGGGGCAGTGCTGGCCTTCCAGATTGGAGCCCTGATGCAGAATGGATTGCCTTTGTAAAGGATGCCAGAATATGGAAGATAAAGGTAAATGGAGATAGTCTCACCCAACTGACATTTAATCGAAGGACCTTCTTCCCTGATTGGTCACCAGATGGCAAGAAGATAGCATATGATCAGAGTATATCTACTGAAACACACCCTCGTGGAATATGGATAATGGATGCTGACGGGGGTAATGACCACCTCGTAATCGACTATGTAAGAAGTCCAGATTGGTCTCCTGATGGATCAAAGCTTGCTTATGACGGAATTTATGTAGCAGATACCAATGGGACAAACATAGAATTGATTCATGAGGGTGGGACAGATCCAGTCTGGTCACCAGATGGTTCAAAGATTGCATTTGCTTCTGATGAAGGAATTTCAATTATGAATGCGGATGGTAGTAACACAGTCTCACTTGGGGTATGGGGATATATGCCTTCCTGGTCACCTGATGGAAATCAGATTGTCTATACAGGATGGACAGAAAAACCATATAATCCTCGGCACAATGGGGTATTGTACATTATTAATGCCGATGGCTCAAACAAGCGCCAATTGACATTTGGACCCGATAGACCACAATAAAAGGGAGTATTCTCCCTAAAGGAGGGGAAATGTTAGTAAAATCGAAGAAATCTTTGCTCATAGTCTTTCTTGGGTGTATTTTCTGTACACTATCATCCTTTGCACTCACACCCGAGGAAATCTTTAGAGAGGTCATCGTGGAATTTAAACCCGGGACAGTTCAATTACCTGAAGGGAAAAGCAGTGCTACCTTGACTGAGACGCAACTTACTGCGCCTGTGAGATCGATTCTGCAGAAGCATAATACAGAGTTAATTCTTAAGGCTTTCCCAGACTTTAGGCTGAGTGACACTCTTGGAATTCTGAAGGAGACTGGCGAGACAGTGAGGCTGGCAAATATGTCCGAAGTATATAAGATTAGACTTATCTCGCCTGAGAATGTTCAACTTACTATTAATGAGCTGAATACTCTTCCGGAGGTTGTTTATGCTGAGCCCAATGGCATGGCAGAACTCCATATTTCTCCCAATGACCCTCATTTCCAAAATGGAGATCAATGGGGACTTAATCAAGCAAACGATTGCGACATTGATGCTCCAGAGGCATGGGATATCTTTAGGGGTAGTACGGGGATAAAGATTGGTATTATTGATGAAGGAGTGTGGAGTTCTCATGAGGACTTAATTGGAAAAGTCTCTGGAGACGCTGGCTATGGAGGTCCTCACGGAACGCATGTTGCAGGTATTGCAGCTGCCAATACTAATAACAATAAAGGGATAGCTGGAGTTGATTGGAATGCCAGGATAAATTCTCAAAGGATTGATGACGAGGACGATCTTCCAGGAATCTATAATGAGATTATGGATGCTGTAAATGCTGGTTGTCATATTCTAAATAATAGCTGGGGTCTAACACAAGGCTACTCTTCTGTTGTCAGGCGAGCTTTTGCTAATGCTTACAAACTCAATAGAGTTGCAGTCGCATCTATGGGAAACGAAAATTCCTCTGAGACACGATATCCAGCCGGTTTTGGGCAAGGTATTATAGCAGTAGGAGCAACTGATCAGCAGGATAAACGTTGCAATTATCCTGGTTGGTGGGGCTCCAACTGGGGCAATCATATAGATGTAGTCGCACCAGGCCACGAGATATGGAGTTGCGTGACATATAGCCCTTATTACCAGCCCTGCGATGGTACCTCAATGGCCACTCCTCATGTTTCTGGACTTGCTGGACTTTTAAAAGGATATAATACCGATCTCTATAACGACGATATCGAGCAGATTATCAGGATTTCGGCAGATGACAAAGGCGCTCCAGGATGGGATGATTCAACTGGTACTGGTCGTATCAATGCCAGAAAGGCGCTTGATTTGCTAAGATCGCCTTATGTTCTTAAGCACTGGGAAGTAAGCGGAGGTTCTGTTGTAGATCATGGGAGTAGCTACGAAAAACGGGTGTTCATTGATGTTCCTGGGCTTGCAACAGGCACGTATCTCGCTAAATGGTATAGGGTCCAAAAGG
>JAYENM010000013.1:0-6113 GCA_034722095.1 Caldifarciminota bacterium
ATTTAGGATATGCGTGGAAGGATAGCCTTGGCTGGCATACTACACATCCCTATCCTGGTCCCTGGATAGATGGCACCTCTCTCAAATTAGATAAGCACGATTACCCCCATATTGGTTATGCTGTGTACATAGATAATTACACAAGCTTAGTAATGTATAGTTACTGGGATGGGACGATATGGCATACAGAAACAATAGATAGAGTGACACAGTCGGCATATCCAGGGATGGTCTCTCTTGTTCTTGATAGTTTGGACAATCCCTATCTTGCATATAGCCTGGGATATCCACCAAAGGGGTTAGGATATGCAAAAGGGGGTAATGGAGAATGGTATATTGAAATAATCGATACCTCTAATTGGGGATGCTATCCTTCTATCGGGATAGATAGTTTAGAGCGTCCATGCATTGCTTATGGTATTATTTACCGTGATTCTGCAGGGGACTGGACAAAAGATTTGCAATATGCAGTGAGGGAGGACACGGGGTGGAGGATAGAAAAAGTTGGCACTGAAGGAGGTTATAGGACTTGTCTATATCTCGATAAAAACAATAATCCCCACATAAGCTATGAAGGTAATGGTTGGCTTAAATACGCATGGCGAGACAGTAATAGGGTGTGGCATATCCACAAAATTGACCAGGTATCCTATGGAGGGGGGATGTATGCCGGATACACGGGACTTGCATTAGACGATAATGATTACGCTCATATAAGCTACTATAACCATATTGAAGGATGTATAATGAAGTATGCTAGAGGTCGTCCAGAAACAGGAATAGAAATTAATCAGGAAAAACATCCAAAAGTCTCACTTAAAGTTTATCCCACTATAGGACAAAGAAGAGTGCAGATTGAATATGTCTTGAAGGGAAGGAACGAAGTGAACTTATGCATATACAACATTGTAGGGCAGAAAGTGATAGAATTGGCAAAGGAGATAAAAAGCTCTGGAAGATATACAGAGTATTGGGATACACAGACCATAAAATCCGGAATCTACTTTTGCTGTCTTAGAACGGGTGATGAGTCTTTTATAACTAAAAAAGTTATAATAATAAAATAGGGGGTATCATGTTAAAACTTTTAAAAACTTTTGGGTTGCTTACAATTCTTGGGATTGTTCCATTGTATAGTAGTGAAGAATCCCCTTGGGGAGGTGTGATGGTATGGCCAGGGAACGAGCATCAGTGGATGGAAGACTACAAGGAACAGCTTGATTCTGCAAAGGCAGTTGATCTGTCATGGAATAGACCTAACTGTATGCCGGGCTGTGAACCTGAGTCAGCTCGATGGGTCTTCTGGATGCAGGATTCACTTGTAGTCTTTATGCAGGAGCGTGATTTGAACCTGTGTGCAATTACCGGTCCTCCTTTATTTAGAGACTCTACCGAATGGGAAGAGTTCTGGCGAATGCAGGTTGAACACTTTGATGGTGATAGTGCAGGTTACGGAGGCTATGATGAGATGTCTGGTCTCACTAAGCCGGTTAAATCCTGGAACATATCAAACGAGCCAAATGGGGAATGGAATGCAGTTTGGGGAATAGGTGATGTTGAGTATTTTCGTAGTTATGTGGGGATAAGTTCTGGAGCAATACATAATTTTGAAAGAATTTATATTAAAATTTCAAAATGTAAAACTAAAATTGACAAATGGGGAAAAGTTGTGTATAAATTAATATAGGAGGCGAAATGAGAAAGTTAAGTTTGTTTATTCTTTTTATCTCAATGTTTGGTTTACCAATCGGGGCAACTGATTGGTGGGTCACAACGGTTGATACTACATACTATAATGGAGTGTATGGGACATCAATTGCACTTGACACATTGGACATACCGCATATTGCTTATTGTAGATACGTTGGTGGTGGGCTTGTATATGCATCATTTACCCAGAGGATTCAACCTGGAGCTATGAACTGGTATTTGATTCTGCTGGTGTAGGGGGCAAAATTGCAGGCATTGACCCTTCACTTACACTTGATTCAAACGGCTATCCACACATCAGTTTCTGTTGGGGTGATTTGGGCTACGCTTGGAAGGATAGCCTTGGCTGGCATACTACACATCCCTATCCTGGTCCCTGGATAGATGGCACCTCTCTCAAATTAGATAAGCACGATTACCCCCATATTGGTTATGCTGTGTACATAGATGATTACACAAGCTTAGTAATGTATAGTTACTGGGATGGAAACAACTGGCATACAGAAGTGATAGATACAATGGGAAGATGCTATCCCCGCACTGTTACACTTATTCTTGATAGCAATGAGCGTCCTCATCTTGCATACGGACGAAGCGATGAACCCCTTAGGCATGCAGAATATATTAATGGGACATGGCATATCGAGGTAGTTGATTCATCTGGTTGCATTTGTCCTTTTCTCGCTATTGACAAAAGTGGACATCTCTGTATTGCTTACATGGGTAAGTATGCGGTAAAAGAAGATACCAATTGGCATATTGAGACGATAGAACCATATAGAGGGGGTAGGAATTCTTTATACTTTGATCGAGAGAATAACCCACATATAAGTTATGAGGGACAGGGTTGGCTTAAATATGCATGGAAATGCAATGGAGTATGGCATATTGAGAAGATTGATTCAATAATACCCAGGGGGGTGCTGAAGTAAGTTATACAGGACTTGTAATAGACAGGGGTGGCCGGGCTCATATCAGTTACAATGTACAGCTCAGAGTGGATACAGAGTATGTAACTAACACAAAATATGCTACAGGATATCCGGAAGTAGGGATAGAGATTGGCTCTGAAGACTTTGACAGAATATCGCTTAAAGTTTCTCCTACCATAGGACAAAGGAGGGTGAAGATTGAATATGTCTTGAAGGGAAGGAACGAGGTGAACTTATGCATATACAACATTGTAGGACAACAAGTGATAGAATTGGCGGATGAGATAAAAAGCTCTGGAAGATATACAGAGTATTGGGATACACAGACCATAAAATCCGGAATCTACTTTTGCTGTCTTAGAACGGGTGATGAGTCTTTTATAACTAAAAAAGTTATAATAATAAAATAGGGGGTATCATGTTAAAACTTTTAAAAACTTTTGGGTTGCTTACAATTCTTGGGATTGTTCCATTGTATAGTAGTGAAGAATCTCCCTGGGGAGGTGTGATGGTATGGCCAGGGAACGAGCATCAGTGGATGGAAGACTACAAGGAACAGCTTGCTGCAAAGGCAGTTGATATGTCATGGAATAGACCTAACTGTATGCCAGGCTGTGAACCTGAGTCAGCTCGATGGGTCTTCTGGATGCAGGATTCACTTGTAACATTTATGCAGGAGCGTGATTTGAACTTATGCCCCATTATCGGGCCTCCATTGTGGCGAGACTCAACTGAATGGGGAGAGTACTGGCAATATCAGGTTGAGCGTTACGATGGTGACGGTGAAGGTTATGGAGGCATTCAAGAGATGTCGGGTCTTACGAAGCCTGTCAAATACTGGAATATATCAAACGAGCCTGATGGGACGTGGATGACATCATGGAATGTAGGTGATGTTGAGTATTTTCGTAGTTATGTGAGGATAAGTTCTGGAGCAATACATAATGCAGATCCAACTGCTAAGGTTGTGGCCCCTTCCATGGGAATGCCTAAGGTGTGGTGGTGGTGAGATAGTGTGGGAGTGTGGCATGCGGATACAGCGGAAAGTTATCGCTACTGGTGGACAGAGATATTGAGGGATGGAATTGCCGATTCTATAGACATAATCTCTGCCAATCACTACGCCTACCCCGCTTCACATGCGCTTGAAGGATTAGATTCACTCCATGCAACCCTGGTCAATCTTGGTGCAGGTGATAAGCCATTATGGATAACAGAGATAGGAGGGAAGAGGTGGAATTATGTAGATAGTATCCCTCAAGAGACTGAAGACTCTAACCCACAAGCTCAGGCAGAGTGGTATCAAGAATTTCTTCCTGGAGTCGTAAAGAGAAATTGGTTGAGCAAGGTTCTTCTTTTCTGTCTTAAGCCTACTCGCGCAGGGCACGATATACCTAATCGGTATGCGAGGGAGTACGCGAGATATACCATAATGGATTATAACTTTAATCCTATGCCTGCCTATTATGTGTATAAAGATTTTGTCTGGTTTACATCAAACAAAGTAGGGATTACTGGAGCTAATAACTCGCGGAAAATTCTCATTAACTCTGAGGATAATCTTCATGTGGTCTATCCTACTTACGGTGGTGTTAGATACCTTGAAAGTTATGATGATGGCGAAACATGGCCCGAAAGGCACATTATAGGTCAAGGTAAATTTCCAGTCCTTGCCATTGATAATGCAGATGGGATAAATGTCTCGTGGATAGCGGAAGAGGATAAAGTGAGTAGACTCTATTACAGAAAAAACAATGGAACTTGGGGAGATCCAGTGGTGTTACTGAAAGAGCAAAGTGATTATGGAGTGAGCTTTTCATCACCTGCTATGGTCGTAGATAGCAACAATATTGTGCATATAGTATTGACAGAAGTTTTTTGGACCACAATCCAAGAGGAGGAAAAAGATTCTCCTGGAGCAAATACCCAGTGGGTTCTTGCTCCCCCTGGAGCAAATACTCGATGGTCTCTCACATATATATGCTATACTCCTTCCTCAGGAGCAAAAGAAACGAAGAAATTAGATATAGTAACTATAGATGGTTTCAAGGGATTGGGAAACTCTATAGCTTCCATAGACATAGATATGAATAGTGCACCACATATAACCTGGACAAGACCGTCCTGGAGCGAGACAGGGGAGGTATATTACATTACAAGGACGGATACGGGCTGGACAGAAACAGTCAATGTTTCAGAGAGTCCTGGTATATCCTCCTCCCACCCATTTATAGATTTTTATGATAACCATATTTATGTTGTATGGGAAGAGGAAGGGGAAATATACCTTATCAAAAAACCACTTGAAGGAGATTTTGGGGAATCCGTGAACATAAGTAATACACCTTCTTACATATCCACATCACCTCAAGTTCTTGATGGAGTGATAATAGTATGGGAAGAAGAAGGAGAGGTATATAGAAGCAGGAAGGCAATGTTAGGGTGGGGTAAAGCAATAAATATCAGTAACACAACCATTGATTCCAAATATCCACAGGCTGTACTAAATGATCCTGAAAGTATACTCTCTGTGGCATGGACTGAGGGAGATAACTCGCCATATAAAGTTGATTTTAACCAGACGGATGTTCTTCCTCCGCTTGCTCCAACAGGACTTACAGGGGTCTGGTCATATATAGGTTCTAACCGGGCGAAGATAACACTGACATGGAATGCAAACACAGAACCTGACCTTGATGGGTATTATGTGTATAGAAAGACCTCTGGAGGTGGATGGCAAAAAGTAAAAACACTTTCCCCTACAGCATCGCCGACCTGCCTTGACATAGTTTATGCGTGGAGTACTTACTATTACTGTGTTACTGCCTTTGATATACTACAGAATGAGAGTGACCCATCAGGTACAATAAGGGTGGACCCGGAATACTACCCCTGTCCCTTCCTTTATGCCTACAATGGCTCAGAGTTCGTTGAGGATAATAATATCCTTGCAGGCTCTGGTCAGGGTGAGGTGGTGGAGGACTGGTATAAATTGATGGAGAAGCCTGTTAAAGATGGGGATAGATACAGATTACAACTCAGAGAGGAGAGCAGTGAGCATTCATTTTTAGACAGGATAAGGTTTATAGCAATTGACCATCCAGATAGTGTTGAGATATTTGTAGCACCAGATGCTGGAATTCTACCCGTTTCTTCTATAAATGCCTCTCAATCGGTCATGGGGGAGAATGGAACAGATTATACAACATCGCTTCTTGACAGGGATAGTGTATATGTCGAGGCAAATGAGGTTGAAAAGATTACCGCTAAATTTGGAGAGGCTGATGGGGAAGACTATGTCATACTTGCGCCTCCGGACCCAAAGGTAGAACTTGTGGTTGAAAAAGCAACTGCTTCAGGCTTCGAATCAGTCGGTTCCATTCGTGGACGAGAGAATCCATCCTATGAGGTGCGTCCTCTCACAGTTTCATCTCCTGAGGATGTGAGTCTGAGATTTACATTCACTGATGT
>JAYENM010000014.1:0-6098 GCA_034722095.1 Caldifarciminota bacterium
TTTGTCTCCTCTGGGACTTCATCGGTGATGATATGCTCTCACTGCATTCGGAGATCGAGAAACTTTTGACATTCAAGCCCAAAGGAGCGATTGAGACGAAAGATATTAAAGCGATTGTTGGAGAAGACAGGATATTGTCAATATACACACTTGAACAAGCAATCTACGAAAGTGACCTTCGCAAAGGAATGAAGGCACTGGAAAACCTTTTTATGTGGGGAGAGAAGCCTACAGTCATAGTTTACAGGTTGAGGATATGGCTCTCGTCGTCTCTCTCGGGCAAGAGCTGGAAAAATAGTCTTGGTTTTGATGATGCTGCGATGGCAATATCCATGCTAATGGAAACAGAACTGTCTATAAAACGCGGAGAAATGGATGGCAGATTTGCGGTAGAAGAACTGGTATATAAGTTAATAAATAGAAGGTAGACTCTTGGATCATACCAGGTGATTGTGGAGTATTTGAAGTTTAGAGGTTTTGTGTTGGGCTTTGAAGGTTGGAATTTGTTTGGGATTTACTTGCTTGCCGGTGGGCAGGATGCTTGGAAATTGAGATTTAGAGGAGATAAAGGGGGTATTTTTATATGGAATTCAAACAGCTTGATGATATAAGATGGATACTGGAAAAGACCGGCGATATGAGAGTGCCGGGGCTTATATATGCAGACAGGGAGCTTCTTCAGCATATTGAGAGAGAGAATGTAGCATCTCAGATAGCAAATGTTGCACACCTGCCTGGTATTGTGGGTTATTCTCTTGGTATGCCCGATATACATTGGGGATATGGCTTTCCTATAGGAGGAGTTGCAGGAATAAGAACAAGCGATGGAGTAATATCCCCAGGTGGAGTTGGTTATGATATCAACTGTGGTGTGAGAATGCTACGGACGGGGGTTAGAGAAGATGAGGTTAGCCCCTATCTTGGGCAGCTTCTCGACGCCATATACAGTAATGTTCCCTGTGGAGTTGGGTCAAAGGGTAAACTCAGATTGACAAAGAGCAATCTCGAAGAGGTGCTTGTAAAAGGTGCGGGATGGATGGTAGACAATGGATTTGGTGAATCCCGTGATTTACTTGTATTAGAAGAAGAGGGAAGGCTGAGTGGCGCTGATCCCTCAAAGATAAGTAATAGGGCATTTGAGAGAGGTATGCCACAACTTGGCACATTGGGTGCAGGCAACCATTTTCTTGAAATTCAGGTGGTTGATAAGGTTTATATTCCTGGTATTGCAGAGATGTTTGGGCTTTTTGAGGGAGAAGTAACCTGTATGATTCACACCGGTTCAAGAGGATTCGGACATCAGGTTTGCGATGACTATCTGAGAGTATGTGAACACGCAGTAGAAAAATATCACATCTATCTTCCTGATAAAGAGCTATCCTGTGCCCCGATAGATTCAAAGGAGGGAAGAGATTATTTTGGTGCTATGGCATGTGCTGCAAACTTTGCCTGGGCAAATAGGCAGTGTATAACCCATTGGATAAGAGAGTCGTTTATCAGTGTATTTGGTAACGCAAGGTTGGAAATAATATATGATGTCGCCCATAACATAGCAAAGATTGAGAAACACATAGTTGATGGCAAGACCATGGAGCTCTGTGTACATCGCAAGGGAGCTACAAGGGCATTTCCAAAAGGACATCCACAGGTACCGAAAATTTATAAAGATGTTGGCCAGCCAGTTCTCATCCCTGGGGATATGGGAACTAACTCATATATACTTATAGGAACCACTACAGCGATGAAAGAAACCTTTGGCTCAACCTGTCATGGTGCAGGCAGGAGACTGTCAAGACATAAGGCGATAAAGGCAGCAAGGGGTAGAAGCATTGATGGAGAACTCAGAAAGAAAGGTATACTGGTGCGCGCAAAATCATACAGAACACTTATGGAAGAAATGTCAGATGCATATAAGGATATTGATAAAGTAGTTTCGGTTGTGGAACGAGCCGGAATTTCAAAAAAGGTTGCCAAAATGAGACCCATAGGAGTTATAAAAGGGTGATTTATGAATAAGAAATTGACGACAAAGGAAGCGGTGATTGTGCTTGTAATATTTGGATTACTTGCTGTATTTGGAGTTATAAGATTCGGAATAACACAGGACAGGTATAAAATATACATAGGAAATGTTGTGGTAAATAAGGTTGAGAAGGTCTTGCTAAAATATCACGAAAAAAATGGTACATATTTAATGCTCCAAGATACACTTATAACAGATTACAATGCTTTTAGGGAACTCTTTCCTTTGAAATTGCCGGTTGCAGATTTTCAACAATTTATTTACAGGGTGGGAGAGAAAGAGTATTACATAAGCGTTATTACTAATGACAGAAAGAGGACTGATATAAAAAGAATTAGTAAGCAGGGGTTCATTACAGATCCCTGAAGTAATACAAGTAGGATTGTTGATTGCAGGGTGTGTTATGAATAGGGTTGTATTTCTTGGGACAGCAGGTGCAAGAATCGCAGTATTCAAACAGATAAGGGCGTCTGGTGGAATATGGCTTGAACTGAATGATACGAGAATACTGATAGACCCGGGCCCCGGCTCTCTTGTCAAATGTTGTGCCTCGAAAGCAGGACTGGATCCCCGGAAAATAGATGCCATATTTCTCTCACACAGGCATCTTGACCATTCTGCAGATATGAATGTAATGGTGGAGGCAATGACAGGAGGTGGACTTAAAAAGAGAGGCGCTGTTTTCCTACCAGCAGATGCATTAAACGATGATCCCGTTCTGTGGAGATATGCAAGAAATTATGTAGAAGAGATAGTCATTCTGAAAAAGAACGAAACATATTGTCTCAAGAAGTTGAAGATTCACACATCAAAAAGGCTTGTCCACAGTGTTGAGACATATGGTGCAAGGTTTGAGGGAAATAAGACCGTAGTATATATACCGGATACGAAGTTCTTTTCCACTCTTTATGAAAACTTTAAAGGGGATATACTCATAATAAATGTGGTAAGAAAGGAAAAGAGTGAATACGAGCACTTATCGCTTGAAGAAGCGAAAGAGATAATTAAAGCAATTAGACCGGAAACAGCAATACTCACACATTTCGGGATGACGATGATAACGGCGAAACCTTGGGTACTGGCAGAAAAATTACAGGAAGAGATAGGAATAAAGGTGATTGCAGCAAGAGACGGAATGCAGTTTGCCCTATGACTTTTATTTTTGACTTTGACGGCACATTAACCAACCCATTTCCTCATGCAGATGCAATGAGAGAGATGATGGTGAAGATACTTGTGTCTAATGGGATTCCCGAATATAAGGTAAGACAGGATATAGAGAAGATAAGGGATAGAATATTGAAACAGCCGGAGAAGCATCCCTGGATAATTAGAGGTATACCAGCCTGTTTTGCCAATGAAGACCCGTTTGTCGTAAATAATGTTACAGCGCAAGAACTCTCCAAGATTGATACAATTTATGGAAACCTAATTAAAAGCGCAGAACAACTCTCTGGTGAAGCATACAGGAGAGCAACACAGCATATGCCGCCTTATTTCAGGGATGATGTTTCCCCTGTACTGAAAGAAATTCTTAAAAAAGGTAATAGGGCCTATGTGATTACAAATGGTGGAACTGATAAAGTAAAAAGGATGCTTGAAGAGATAGATGTGAATATTCCGGTATACGGGGATGCAGAAAAATTTGCAGTAGATAAGGAGTGGGATAATATCCCTGAAAAACTTCAGATTGGGAGAAGATGTATCTTTCTACGAAGGGCAAAGTATTTCAGTATTCTTCAAGAGATAAAAGGAGGCAAGATTGTGATTGGCGATGTATTCAGTATGGACCTCTCTCTTCCATATAGTATTGGCATTCCAATAGTTCTTGTAAAGACTTCTTATACTCCATCCTGGGCAGAGAAATTCGTTAAAAAGAATGGCGAGGTTGTAAAATCTCTTTTGGAAGCTTTGGGTTAATTGCGAATTTATTTAGTTGCATAGTAAAGTATACAACAAATGGTGGTCTCGAGTATATGTCAGGTAGAGGTTGCTTCGGCGTTGCCTCGCAATGATATCCCTCGCAATGACATTACTCCTGACAACCACAATAATAAAGGAATCATGGATAATCTGCGTTCACCCCGTTAAATAGAACTGTTACAAGAACGCTCTGATATTTACCGTTACATTATTTAACGGGGTTAATCTGCGTCCAATTTTTTCTTGACCTACTATGCTAAAACTTGGAATAACAGGAATACTTGGTGGTGGTAAAAGCACGATCTTTACCGCCCTTACCCGCAAACAGGCTACATATACATCGGAGCCCGACATTGCAGTAGTAAGCATATCCGACGAAAGACTGGACTATCTTGCCCGTTTATTCAAAAAGGAGAAAGTAGTGTATGAGGCAATGGAGTTTGTAGATGTAAAAAACAATAAAAACCTGTTGAAGAATATGGATATTTTGATTGTGGTTGTGCCTTTTTTTGGCGGCTTTGATACCCCTAAAAATTATCTGGAAGAGGTAGAAAATAAGTTTATAGTTGAAGATGCTCTCCTGTGCGAGGAAAGATGTAAGAGGATTGAAAAGAGCAAGAAGGAAGAGATAGAAGGAGAATTAGACCTGCTGAGGAAGCTGGGAACGACCCTGGAGGAGGAAAAACCGCTTCGTGTCTATGAGTTGAATCCCTGGGAAAATAAAATCATAAAGGGATTTACATTTTTGTCTATAAAACCCTGCATCTGTATTTTAAATCTTGAGGAAGGGATAGAAGAAAAAGCCGTGAGTTTCCCATTTGTGCATTCGATTCCTGTGATAGCGGTGTATGGTGAACTCGAAAAGGAGGTTATTCTTGCGGGAGACGAAGAGGAGATGAGAGCAGAATTTGGACTGGGACCTCCCCTTATATTGAGACTCAAAAACACTGTGTTTGAAGCCAAAAACATTATAACATTCTATACGGTAGTTGGTAAGGAAGCAAGGGCATGGAATATAGAGAAAGGGACAACTGCAATAGAATCAGCAGGGAAAATACATTCAGATATAGCACACGGTTTTATAAAGGCAGAAGTGGTTCCGTTCGATGTTTTAAAAGAGACCGGTTCTTTCAATGAGGCAAAACACCAGGGCAAGGTGAGACTTGAAGGGAAGGAATATGAGATTAGCGACGGTGATGTAATAGAGTTCAGGTTCAATGTGTAATTTTGTTTTTCTCGAGACCTTTTAGAAGGAGGTAGTATGGAATTCTTACTGCTTGGGGGGATGATACTATTAATGGGCCTTACAAGCAAGGTAAAGATGCTGAAAGAAGCTAACAGGGCACTCATAGGACTGAAAATACCCATTGGTATAGTTGTATTCGTTGTCGGTCTTGTTCTCCTTACAACAGGAGGAACATATATTAAAACTGCTTATCGGGGTACTCTTGTCTTTCCAGGTATCATGGGTTTAATAGCAGGTGCACTTTTAATCTTTGATTTGTTTAAGCTTATACCTCAGGCACAGGAGTCTATAGACAAGGTGACGAATACCATAAATACCCTGCAAGTTCCTGTTGGCGTCGTTACTATAATAGCCGCATTGATAGGTATGTTTTGACGGATGAAAGTATTCATAAAGACACTTGGATGTCCGAAGAATCTTGTTGATTCTGAGGTTATTACGAGTTACATTTCGAAGGGAAAGAATTCCATCACAAAAGACCCTTCCGAGGCCGATGTGATAATTCTGAATACCTGTGCATTTATACAGGATGCAGTGCGAGAATCAGAGGAAGAGATATCGTATCTGTCAAATCTGCGGGGGAGACTCATAGTTACAGGATGTCTCCCCCAGAGATTTAAAAAGGTGTCTCAAGGATGCGATTTTATAGTCGGTCTCGGCAGATATGACTTCTGGGAAAGACTTGGGAGGGGAAATCTTCCAGAATCCTGCCTTTTAGTCTCATCTAACAATTATATCTTTAATGACACAAACAGAGTGTTACTGACTCCATCTCACTATGCGTATTTGAGAATTGCTGAAGGATGCTCAAATAGATGCAGTTATTGTATTATTCCATACATCAGAGGACCATATCGTAGTAAAAAGACAAAAGATATAGTGACAGAGGCAGAATATTTGAGAGAT
>JAYENM010000015.1:0-5966 GCA_034722095.1 Caldifarciminota bacterium
GGTTAATTTTGGTAATCAGGTATTATGAATATTATACCAGAGGGGGGAAGATGAAGAAAAAAGTGGTTGTCTTTCTGCTATGCCTTTTGCCTCTTTTGGGCTGTGAGCAGATGGCAGACGACCCTGACAACGCCATTTTATCAGGAGAGGTTTATAGACATGTTATCTATACTGATTCTGTATTTATTGATACTGTATGGGTATATACAGATTGCTATTTTACCGACCCGGTGGAGAGTGTGCAGGTCTGGGTTGAGAGTGATGAAAAATCTGATGTGCCGTATATAGGTCCTGATATTATGGCTTATACTAATTCGCTTGGCGAATTCAGAATCCCCGTATATCTGGGACACACATATTGTGACGGATATGATTATCGCTACTATGCTGATGTCAGGGTATTCTGTATTAAAGGCGCATGGTTTTATGATTTTGGAGGAGGAATTACCCTCAAGGCAGGCGAAGAATTCAAATTATATCCTATCTGTCTTGAGTGGGGTACTCCTTCCAAATAGTAGAAAGGAGATATTTTGAACAAGAAGACAAAAAATAAAATAATAGCCACAGTGGTGATAGTTGGAGTCGTCTGTTCCGTATTTTTCGCTGTAATTTACCCGCCGAGGCAGAGGGGGATTGCGAGATTAGACAGTGAGTGTAAAAAGATTGAAACGAAATTGAATATGGCAAGAGAGAAGTTGAAAGATTTTGGGAGGTTACAGGAAGAGTATGACTCCCTCCTTACAGTATGGACAAAAATGGAAATACTTCTGCCCAAGGAAAAGGATGTACCGAATCTTTTGGAAGATATTGCCAGAGTCGGCAGGCGATGTGGAGTAGAGGTTGTGCGCTTCAAACCGCAATCACTTGTCTCACACGAATCTTATACGGAGATGCCTGTTATTTTTAGTGTACGTGCTGGTTACCATCAACTTGGAAGATTCCTGTCGGAAATTGGAAATCTTCCAAGGTTGCTTAAAGTTGGAAAACTGCATATATCCTCGTATAAAAAAGAAGGTTCGGCGGATATAACTCTGCAGGCATCTTTTGTGGTATCAGCTTATACTTTTGCAAAGGACACTGTGCAAGTGAGGACAAAATGAACAGAATGAATAAATATATAGTAGCAACAGGGTTATTTCTTTGCCTTCTCGCTGGACAGGTTTATCCCGCGATTGTAAAGGATATAAATATTGCCGTGACTGATACAGGTATTGTTGTTTTCATTTTTACGGATGCGAAAAAATACACGGAAGTGTCAGTGCCGCCCCCACCCAGAATCGTTATAGATTTCCCGGATTCAAAGTGTCGTGTGAGCAAGAACAGAATAGATGTAGGAAAGGGAGACCTTATTGCTGTTCGGTCGGGACAGTTCAAACCGGATATTGCCAGAGTTGTGCTTGATTTAAAGCAGAAGAGGAAATATAACATACAGAAGACAAAGACTGGTTTTGCAGTTCTGCTTGGCACTGAAAAGAAGACAGTAATAGAAAAAGAAAGGAAAGAAATAAAGATTGAGGAGAAAGAGACCTTCTCATATTCAGCAGAAGGAAAGAGAGACCCCTTCAAACCTTTAATTGGACGGGCTCCAATGGAGGATACACTTCTCGATGTGAGGGATGCACGGGTTGTTGGCATAATATGGAGTCCAGAGGAGAAGTATGCCCTTATACAGGCAGCAGATGGTAAGATACATACAGTTGAAGAGGGAGACAGGGTGAAGGATGGAAAAGTGAGTACAATAGGAAAGAGGGAAGTAATATTTACTCTCTGGGAACTTGGAAGAACGAAAAGGTTAACTCTTGGAATTAAAGAAAAGGAGTAGAAATGAAAAAATGGATAACTTTTGGGTTTGTGTTTCTTCTTTTGGCTGTTGGGTTAGATGCCAGGATAGATAGACCGGTTACCCTGAGATTCAAAAATGCGGATATAAGGACAGTCGTTGAGACATTTGCCGACTTGGGTGGTGTAAATATTGTGGTATCTGAGAATGTAAGAGGCACCATATCGTTGAATCTCAGGAGGGTATCCTGGGATGACGCATTCAAGACCGTCTTACAGGTTCATGGACTTGCAGCAGTAGAGGAAGAAGGAATGATAGGTGTAATGACTATGGAGGAGTTTGAGGCGAGGAGAAAGATGGTAGACCTCGAGACCAATGTTTTTAGAATAAAATATGCAGATGCCCAAGGGATTATGGGAGTAGTGGAGAAGATGTTATCTGAGAGAGGAGGTATAAATGTTGACACGAGAACGAACTCAATTATAGTTACAGATGTTCCCGGTAATATACCAAAACTCGAGGCGTTGATAGACACCATTGATACTCCTACACCACAGGTTATGATTGAGGCAAGAATAGTAGAAGTTGACCACAAGGTATTGAGAGAGATGGGCATAAAATGGCAAGCAGAGAATGTTAATGCACCTACCCAGGACACACACTTCGAGGCAAATGTGAATGTAGGTCTTGAAGGAGCACCGTTCTCCTTTACTTTTGGAACACTTCAGGCAGGTATAGATATAGATGCTATGCTGGGTCTTTTGGAATCAAGGGATAAGGCAAGGATTCTTTCCGAGCCGAGGGTTGCTGTTGCAGATAATGAAGAAGCAATGATACTGTCAGGGAAGAAGGTGCCTGTAATTACCCTTGATTTTGCAGGCAACCAGATAATAAGATTCTACGATGTAGCACTGAAACTTACTGTTCGTCCCCACATAAACCCCAAGAACGAGATTGTGATGGAACTCCATCCAGAGGTAAGCGACCTCTCAAGCGAGGCAACGGTGCAAGGGGGAATAATTATGCTCTCCAGCGAGGTTGTCACAAAGCTGAGGGTTCGTGATGGAGAAACCGCTGTCATAGGAGGCATAGTCAAGACAAGGGAAGGAACGGTTGAAAGAGGTATTCCTATTTTGTCCAGTATTCCTCTTCTTGGGCGCCTCTTCAAATATAAGAGCACGAGCAAGGATAATGTAGAGGTTATGATATTTGTAACACCCAGAATAATACCGGTACTGGGGAGTAAAGATTAACCACAAAGGCACACAAAAAAATCAAATATCAAAATGTAAAAATCAAAATGACATATCAAAAATCAAAGATAAAGACTACACAAACTTAAGGCAAGAGACCAAAGACCATTTATTTTGGGTCTTCAGTCTTGGTCTAAATTTTTACAGTTTAATATGTCCATACGGATCCCGAGGATAATTTTGATATTTAATTTTTGATTTTTAATATTTCAGATGGTCTATCAGAACGAAGTGCCTGCCTACCGTCAGGCAGGCAACAGCTTGCTGTTGTCAAGGATTACTATGCATAAGAAGATTCTGCTGATAGATAACAACGGGTTTACCCTCATTTCAGTTCTTGTGACTTCCCTCATACTTGCAGTTGGTCTTCTTGCACTTGTAAGGATATTTTCTGCCAGTCCTTTAATAAATGCTGTAACAGACAGAATCTCTCAGTCCACCAGTTATGCACAGGATAAAATTGAGGAATTCAGGGCGCTTGGATACGATAGCCTTGAGACTATGATAAATGCGGGTGACACCACTGGCATAGATACAATTGGGCATATTATAAGGAAATACCACCTGACTTTTGATACTGTTGATGTCGATTTAATCCAAATGGAAGTTGAATGCTCCTGGCAGCCACTCTCTATCGGGGGAGGGAAAAAAGTCAGGTTTGTAACACTTATGTCCAGGCATTAATGTAGAAAAATCAAACACCGAATTAACCGTAGTGTCAGGAGTTACCTCCTGACACCACGCCCAACGGGCGAATAGCAATTCGCCCCTACTTTGTGTTCTTTATGGTAAGGGATTCACCACTAAGGCACCAAGGCACTAAGAAAGAGATTACTTAGTTTTTTAAATAAATTTCTTATTCTTTGTGGACTTTGTGTTCTTTGTGCCTTTGTGGTTTTGTCCTTAATTTTTGCATTTTGATTTTTGATATTTGATATGCTATGGGGATTTATCAAGGGATTTAAAAGTAATAATAAAGGGGTTACCCTTGTTGAATTACTGATAACGATTACCATAAGTGGTGTTATAGTTGCTGTAGTAGTCACAACACACCTGGCTCAGGAGCGGATATATAAAAGAGAAAATATTTATATGGATATGTGCCACAACGCTGCAATGGTGATGAATAGGATAACAACTACCTTGAGAATGGCGGGTTACAGTGCCCCCGGTAGTTCTCAATATAGTCCCGGTATTCGTTACGGAGGAGCTGATAGTATAGTAGTAGTTGCTGCTGATAGTCTGGAGGGTGGTGATACTATAGCAATATATACAGCATATAAATTTGCCTCGCAAGGCATAGATTCTCTCAAATTCCAATATCTGGACCCCAATCATCATCTTCTAACTCCTCCTGTTCCTGATAGTCTGCGTGAGGATATAAACTCCGTGAAGGTAACCCTTGTTTTAATACGAGATGAAGAAACCGCAGGACCGGCAAGGTATGAGTTATCAAGAGAGGTCAAACTGCGGAATTAAAGGGAAAAGATAAATAAACACCGAAGAACACCGAAAGGCACGAAGAGATTTTAGATTGTGGGCGAATAGCAATTCGCCCCTACGGGATTGTTCACCACAAAGACACGAAGACGCCAAGAGAAAAAATTTATTTGTTATTTAATATTTTTATTGTGCTGTTGGGAGTTACCTCCCGACAGATTTGGATGTGTGTCAGGAGGTAACTCCTGACACCACGAATTTTCTTCTTTGTGAACTTTGTGTCTTAGTGCCTTCGTGGTTAGGCTTTTGCATTTTGATATTTGATATGCTGTGGGGGCTTTATGTTGAGGAACGAAAATGGAATGTCAGTAGTTACCGTCTTCGGGATTTTGGTTTTACTCGGTCTGCTGGCATTTGCACTCCTTAATAGAACTGTAGCTGAGCGACAGGTTATCACCCATCTCCTGAGGCGCGAAATCGCCTTCAATGCAGCAGAAGGTGGATTGGAAAAGGCACTGCTTGAACTTAAACGGGATTTTGCGAACGATACAACAGGTAACCCAAGCTGGGGGGATAGTGCCATTAACGGTATCGCAGCTGGCCCCGATAGCAATTACTACACCCTATATGATACAACATCGCTGGGCGACGGAAGTTATTTTGTTGAGTTGAAGAATGAGCCAGATGGTTTGGGTGGATTTCTTACAGACGAGATTTGTGTCAGATCCACCGGAATTACTGATAGGGGGGGTAAAAGGGCAATTGAAGCCTATGTAGAGATAGAAAATCTTTCACCGTGGAATAATGTCATTACCGCTGGAACTGGTCAAATTGGTAAGGTCATCAGTGGTAATGTGGAAATTCACGGGTCCGTACATATCCTGGGTGAAGGGCTAAGCCCTTCTAATAATGCAATTGAAATGGGGGGAGGGGCTGGTATTCGTAACAATTATGAAGGAATGCCTGGTATTCTATTGAGCAAAGTTCCTCCTCTTGATACAAGGATATTTAATGGAGAAGTCGTGAGAACCTTAAAAGCTACACTCAGAGTGAAGCATGGGAGAGTATATATATCTGATGCTGCTGCCACAGTGGGTGAACCTGATTCACCCGGTGATACCATTAAAGAAACTATGGATGGGGTCTATGTTACTGACGGATACGAAGGATTGGGGGCTAGTAATGTTTATTCGGATAATGGCACTGACAATCCATATGATATAGAGGATGTTGTTCAGTTTCCGAGCCTCTTTGACCCTTATACCGACCCTGAGACGGATTCTACATATGCCAGGTATCTAGATTATTTAAGCGTTAAGGCATTGCACATAACCGAAGGTACAATCTCTTCAGACATTGCCGATTTCAGTTATTCCGACACATTGGGCAATAGTATCACCTGGAATGGTCAAGATAGCCTTGATATCAATGGTATTATATATATAGACAGCAATCTAACGATTGGTATAAAGGGCGACACTATACAAAATGAA
>JAYENM010000016.1:0-5961 GCA_034722095.1 Caldifarciminota bacterium
CCAGAGTGCAAACTGGTAATAAGATTCTGGATAGTAGGTATCCTCTTTACATTGATAGCAATATCTACACTTAAAATACGTTAAATGTGTAATTAGTTGATTAGTTGAATAGTTGATTAGTTAATTGGTTAATTGGTTGATTGGTTAAATAGTTAAAAGGGATATCTATGAATCTCGTGAACAGAAGGGTGTCTGTAGTTGGACTCAAAAGAAGCGGGAGTGCTGCGGTATCGCTTCTCAAGAAGAAAGGCGCCTTCGTGTTTGGAAGCGATATAGATAAGACCATAGATATCTCTTCTCTCGATATACCGCTTGAACTCGGGAAGAACTCCCAGAGGATTCTGGATGCTGACCTTGTAGTGGTAAGTCCCGGTATCTCACTGCAGCATTCGGTGCTCATTGAAGCGAAGAAAAGAGGCATTCCTGTGGTTGGAGAGTTGGAGCTTGCCTCCTGGTTTATACACTCTCCCATAATTGCTGTGACGGGGACAAATGGGAAGACCACTACCTGTCTTTTAATTGATAACATAATGAGGACAGCTTCATTGGATTCAGTAGTTGCTGGGAATATATATCCAGGGGTTCCTCTCTCTCTGGTCGTTGACAAAATATCCCGAGAAACAGTTGTAATAGTTGAGGTATCTTCCTTCCAGTTGGAGACAATAGAAAAATTCAGGCCGCATATTGCTGTCCTGCTCAACATAACCCCTGACCATCTTGATAGACATCCATCTATGGAGGAGTATAAAAAGATAAAGGCAAGGATATTTGAAAATCAGGAGAAGACAGATTTTGCTGTCTTGAACTTTGATGACGAAAACGTAAAAGAGGTATTCAATGCAGCCGAGTCGAAGGCGGTATACTTTTCAATTTATGAGAGCAAGAAGGTGAAAGTATATACGAAAGACGGTTTCATCTGGTTTGGCAAGGAGCAACTTTTCCCGATACCGGAAATGGATCTTCCACTTGAAGATATACTTGCAGGAATTGCAGTGTCAAAAATACAGGGGATAAGAAATGAGTCAATAAAGGAAGGTCTACTTTCATTTACGGGTGCACCGCACAGAATGGAGAATATTGGGGACATAAACGGAAGGACATTTATAAATAATTCTATGTGCACAAATCCCTCATCTTTTGTGAAGTCTCTCAATGTCCTGAAAAAGAGACCTATACTAATTATGGGTGGAAAATCAAAGAAAGTTGATATAGAGCCTATCCTTGATGCAGTTATAAAGAAGGTAAAGTTTTGCGTTGTCATGGGAGAGGTAAGCAATCTTATCATAAGGAGTTTGAAGGAGAAAGATTACCTTAACTTTTATTTTGCGCAAGATATGGCAGATGCTATACAAAGAGCTTATTCTGTATCATCTCCCGGTGATGTTATATTTCTCTCGCCTGGATTTGCATCATTTGACATGTTCAAAGATTTTCAGGAGAGAGGAGATATCTTTAAGAAAGAGGTTAAAAATTTGCTGGAAGGATAGAGGTTAATTATGCGGGAGAATCAGGTAAAAATGGATGTACAATTGTTGCTAGTGGTTATAACGCTGCTTCTTTTTGGGCTTTTAACAATTTATTCATCCAGTTCGTTCCAGGCGATAAGGAGTAAGGGAAACAGCTTGTTTTATCTTATAAATCAGATAAGACCACTTTTTATAGGAGGACTCCTCGCCCTTATAGCCAGCAAAATAAATTATAGAATATGGAATAAACTCGCGCCATTCATACTCCTTATAGCGATATCGTTACTTGTCTATGTTCTTATCTTCAGTAAGCCAATAAATAATGTTCAGAGGTGGATAAAGATTAACGGAATATCCATACAACCCGGGGAGGTAGCAAAGATAGCAATTATTATTTGGCTTTCCTCTTACCTCTCCAGAAACAAAGCGAAGGTTAAAGATTTGAAAGGATTTGCGCCAATAATTACCGTCTCCTTTATTGTATTGGGCTTGCTTGTTTTGGAACCTTCCTTTGGTGTAGCATTCACAGTCTGTTTGTCTATATTGTTTCTTATGTTTGTAGGAGAAGTAAAAATAAAACATATGATTTTCTTTGGAGGGGTAATGAGTAGTATGCTCCTCGTTGGAATATCAAAAACGTCCTACGCAAAGGCACGCTTTTCTACTTTTTTATCAGGTGAGGTGTATCAGGTAACCCAGTCGATGCAAGGGATAGGTGCGGGCGGTATATTTGGAGTTGGTCTTGGACAGGGTAAAGAGAAACTCTTGTTTTTACCTTATCCACATACTGACTTTATCTTCTCAAGTCTTGCAGAGGAACTTGGGATGGTGGGTTCTATTGTTGTGTTTTTGCTGTTCGCCATCTTCTTTTTGCGCGGGATAAGAATTGCTACTCATGTTTCAAGCACATTTGGTTCTCTTCTGGCGTTTGGAATCACATTCAACATATTTATCTCGGCACTCTTACACATCGGTGTGGCATCAGGAATACTTCCCGCTACAGGATTGCCATTACCGTTTATATCGTACGGAGGGAGTTCACTCGTAGTGAACCTTGTATCTGTGGGAATACTTCTGAATATATCAAAGGCAGCGTGTTCTCCATAGATAGGTAATTAGGTTATTAGTAATTAGGTCATTAAGTCATTGGGTTATTAGGTAATTGTGGGAGCGACTTCTCTACCTGTCGGTAGACAGGCCAGTCGCGATAACACTGAAATCTGTAATCTACAATCTTAGTGCCTTTGTGGTGAACAAATCTGTAATTTGATATTTTGGGCGTTTGAAGAATATGAAGAAAGTACTCATAGCAACAGGCGGAACCGGCGGGCATATATTTGTCGGCGTCGCCGTAGCAAATGAACTGAAAAAATGTAACATTGATGTGGTTCTCAGTACCTCAGATAAATGTGAAGATCTTGATGGACTGCGATACTACTGCATACACTCAAGAGGACTTCTTGGCAAAGATCTCATCGAGCAGTTTCTTTTTCCATTCTCTTTTATCTTGTCGCTGATGGAGTCTTTTTGGATAATTTTTAAAGAGAGACCCCGGGCAGTACTCGGTACTGGCGGTTATGCATCGGTTGCCCCTGCTCTTACTGGAAGATTTCTTCGTATACCATTGTTCATAACTGAGATAGATTCTATTCCGGGAATGGCAACGAGGTTTCTCTCACTTTTTGCGAACAGGATATATCTCTCTTTTGGAGAGACGGTGAGATGGCTGCCAAAAAGAAAAACGAGGGTGTCTGGTTGTCCAATAAGAAGATTACGGGTTTTGGAAAGTAGCATTGCAAAGGCTGAACTTGGGCTTAATCCTCATATACCTTTAGTGTTTATATTCGGTGGATCGGGTGGAGCACGGAAAATAAACAGTCTTATGGTAGAGTTAATTCCACAGATAGACAATACTCAATTTCTCCTTGCCACAGGAAGGAGGGACTTTAATGAAGTCAATGAGAGACTGAAAGGTTATGAAAAGGTGAAAATATATCCATTTATTTCTGATATGGGATTGGTTTACAGTGCTTCTGATCTGGTCGTAGCCAGGTCAGGTGCACTTACGCTGGCAGAAATCCAGAAATTCAAAAAACCTGCTATCCTCATACCTTACCCTTACGCAACATTACAACATCAGGCAAAAAACGCCAAGATCCTGGAGAAGAAAGGGTGCGTGAGGGTAATAACAGAAGAAGAGCTTTCTCCCGGGAAGCTAAAAAAGGAGATAGAAGATATAATAAAGAACGCACAAATAAGAGAAGATATGTCCAGATTATTTCCGGATGTTATTGACGGGGCAGAAAGAATTGCCCGCGATATTGCTTTATGTTTAGACACATAAAACATATACATTTTGTCGGGATCGGAGGTTCAGGAATGAGTGGTATTGCCGAAGTACTCATCCGCTCCGGTTACAGGGTTACGGGCTCTGATATAAAAAGGACATCCGTAACAGAAAGACTTGAAAAACTCGGGGCAGGTATAATCTACGAGCACAAGGAAAAGAATGTAAGAAATGCCGATGTTCTTGTATATTCATCCGCAATAAAAGAATCAAACACTGAACTTATAGCAGCACGAAGCATGAAAATCCCTATAATACAGAGGGCAGAGATGCTTGCTGAGTTGATGAGAATGAAACAGGGAATTGCAATAGCAGGGACACACGGCAAGACTACGACAACCTCGATCGCCGCCAGAATTCTTGATTTTGCGGGCTATGACCCCACTGTTGTAGTTGGGGGGAGGATAAAGAGTATAGGATCAGGGGGGAGGCTTGGTAAGGGGGACTATCTCGTGTGTGAGGCAGACGAGAGTGATCGTTCATTTCTCTCGCTCTCTCCTGTTATATCAATAATAACATCAATTGATGCAGATCATCTTGACAGCTACAGAGATATAGAGGAGATAAAGAATGCATTTATGGAGTTTGCAAATCGTGTTCCATTTTATGGATGTGCTATACTTGCATATGACGATGAGAATGTAAGGGATATAATCAAGGGAATAAAAAAAAGGACTATAACATATGGTCTTTCCGAAGGAGTACAGATATATGGATATGATGTCTCTCTTGGCATTTCGTCTGAATTCTCAGTAAGGATGGATAAAGATGTTATCGGGAGATTTTCTCTACCACTTCCCGGTATACATTATGTAAGAAATGCCATTGCTGCAATTGCTCTCGGGATAGAACTGGAGATTCCCAAAGGGCTTCTAAGGGACGCGATTGTAAGTTTTGAAGGCGTGGAAAGGCGGTTTGAATTTATAAGAAAGGGAGACATAAAGATTGTAGATGATTATGCTCATCATCCAAAGGAGATAGAGGAGACCCTGATTGCTGCAAAGAATATACACAAAGGCAGGATAATAGCTATATTTCAGCCCCATCTTTATTCGAGAACAGTGAAACTCCTTGATGGTTTTGCACAAAGTTTGAAGTTAGCAGAGGAGGTTGTGATAACCGATATATACCCTGCCAGGGAGGAACCCATTCCAGGAGTAACGGGAAAGATTATCGTAGACAGAATGATAGCATATGGTAAGAAAGGTGTATATATAAAGGACAGAAAAGAGATACCGGATTATATTAAGGAGATAGCAAAAAAGGGTGATATGGTTATGACGCTTGGGGCAGGTAACATCAGGGAAGTAGCAGTAGAACTCAATAATATCTTATGACACTACTGGACGAAGAGCCATTAAAGAAACACACAACGATTGGTGTTGGAGGGAATGCAAGGATATTCGCATATCCCGAGACAGAGGATGATCTCCTTTCTCTCCTTGGGGGTAAGTCTTTCATTATAGGAGGAGGCAGCAATCTGATATTTACAGACGAGGGATTTAGTGGTACTGTTATATCCCTCGAGAGGTGTTTCAATACGTTTGTTTTCGAACAGATTTATAACAATACTATGCTGGTACAAGCTGGTGGCGGAGTCCCATTGGTCAAACTACTTGCAGAGGCCCAAAGACAGGGCTTAAGCGGACTTGAGTTTCTCTGGGATATTCCCGGAAGTGTAGGGGGCGCGTGCTATACAAATGCAGGTGCATTTGGTGCCTCATTTCTTGATCTTGTGAAAGAGATGAAGGTTATAAAATATGCTGATAATACTACTGCTTTGTATACAAAAAGCGACATTGAGTTCTCATATAGAAAGGGTATAAGGTTTGGTGTTGTAAAAGAGGTCCTTCTGGAACTTACAAAAAGCAATACCAAAGAGAGATTATTGGAAGTGAAAAAATGGCGACACGAACATCAACCGATAGACAAAAAGACAGCAGGTTGTATATTCAAAAATCCCCTCGGCGATTATGCTGGTAGGCTCATAGAATCTGCAGGATTGAAGGGAAAGAGGATCGGTGGGGCGGGTATATCTGAAAAACATGCAAATTTCATAGTAAACCATGGCAATGCAACTTTTGCAGATGTTTTCTCGCTTATAGAACTCGCCAGACAAAGGGTATTTGAGATGTTTGGCGTTAAGCT
>JAYENM010000017.1:0-5929 GCA_034722095.1 Caldifarciminota bacterium
TCCTTAATGCCGGTATATATTCATTTACTGAAATCTCGTTCAGGGGATTAGATGATAAATTCACAAAATCTCCCTCTTCTAAACCACTATTGTTCACCAAAGGCAAAATATCACTGACTTGATTTTTGCTTAATAATAAAAGGTCTAGTCCTGTTAGATTTTCCAATGGTGGAATATCGACAATCTGATTATCTTCTAAATAGAGCCGTTCAAGATGAATGAGACCGGATAACGGTGAAATATCGGTAATATAATTGTGCTGTAAAAATAATAGTCGTAAACTTGCTAGATTTGTTATCGGTGTAATATCTGTAATCTGACATTTGGATAGCCAAAGAAATGATAATTTTTTCAATTCAGCCACAGGCGATATGTCTACAATCGGGGAATGACTAATCCAAAGCTCTTCTAAATCCTTCATGTTTGCCACTGCTAAAATACCATTGATTGGATTCCACATTACATTTAAATAGGTCAACTGTGTCAGATTTGCAAGTGGGGAAATATCCGTAATCTCATTTGAATCCAGGTTTAAGTAGCGTAGTCGTGTCAAACCTGCCAAAGGAGATATATCCTTGATGTGGCGATTTTGGGTTAGATTTAAATAAGTTAATTTCACCAAATGTGCCAGTGGTGAAAGATCAACAATCCTTTGATGACCCATATTCAGATATTCCAGATTAATACATTTCTCGATACCATCTAAAGATGTAACCTCTTTGACTATTATGTCAAAACAATGCACCGAATCCAGAGAAGCCAAAACCGTTTCTGTAAGCTCTTCGGTCGGTTTCTTCAGGAAATAACGCACATGGACTTCAAGACTTGGATCTTCAAAAATAATATTATCTCTTGGGTTTACCGTTACGACCACTTCATCTGGTTCGCTGTCCTGAATGCCGTTATTCACCACCAGTGTAAATTTGTAAATACCCTCTTTGGTGAAACCAATAGCTTGCATGGAATCCGCATCACCAGAAAATACGGCAACCTCTTGTGGGTTGTTCTTATCCGCTATCCATTCGTACCAAACAATTTTTTCACCATCACCAGGAGAGCTGCCAGAACCATCTATGATCGCATAGCTGCCAACTTGAGTTGTTTGATCCGGCCCTGCATTGGCAATGGGCGGTTTTAACTCTGGCAATGTTGATTGCTCACACCCACTTAATATCCAGAAAACTGTAAATGTTAATAAAAGAAAATACCGCTTAGAGATATTTGGCATAATCAACCGCATACTTTTTCATTTTAAAGTATCGAAATATTAAAACCAAGTGCTAAATTTTTTCCTTCCTATCCCTATATTAGTTATAATAATCTTATTTTGAAAGGTGCACTGTAAATCTATGAACGCTATCAAAGACGCCAAATGGTGTATAGGCATAATCAATGGCAAATCCAAATTTCTGTATTCCAAATCCCGTTGTTAATCCATACTCATCATGGCCAGATATATATCCGAGGCGCAGAGCAAACATATCCATAAATAGATATTCACTCCCCAAATTGATATATTCTGGATACGACCTCGGATGAACCGCATCCATAATAATGAGAAGAGAATGCTTTTCGGGATTGTCCATTAAGAAATCGAGTGCATCTACCGACAATCCTATCTTAAAAGTAAGAGGCAACTGAAAACCCTCCTGCTCAAATTTTATTTCTTCAGAGAAATTGCGGACAGACATTCCAAGAGACAAACTTTTAAAACCCGTTCGATATATAGTACCAAAGTCAAATGCAAGGGCTGATGCCAGGTTTTTTTTAACCCCTTCATCCGGAATGACACTCTTCCCTATTGATTGAGCAACTTGTTTAACCTGTCCACCAACTGCAAACTTGTCTGTTAGGTATCTTGCATAGCCAACTCCTACGGCAAGAGCTTTCGGGTTGAATATCTCCGTATCAATATAACCCTGGGGATTCCCCCACACCATTGTTCCCTGCATTTCTCCATAGTCCACTGTCATAATACTGATACCAAATACACCATATCTCCCTCTGTAGGGATTTAACGCGACGCTGAAGGCATGATGATTTATATCCGCAATCCAACTGTTGTGACTGGCAGCCACATCTATAAATGAAGATAACCTTGCCATTCCAGCAGGGTTGTAAAAAAGAGCATTGGAAATTCCTTCAACGGTTGTAAAGGCTTCACCCATAGCAGACGCACGTGCATCCGAACCTACACTTAAAAACTGAAACCCAGTTTGAGCAAGCTTCTTCTGCGGGTAAACATTTGTAGTAAATACAGCAATAGTAAAAATTGCCACCATAAAGCTTAGATTTTTCTTTCTCATAATGACTCTGTTGATATTAAAAAGTATTGTCAAAAAACTAACTACAGATTCACCCCGTTAAATAACCCAAAAATAAACGCTAAAGTGTGCTGCAAAGCGACTCTATTTAACAGGGGAACCCCAGAGAATGTTAAGTATTAAGGAATTACAAAAGATTCTTCTCCCTCCCTGCCCCGCCTCTGGCGGGATAAATGATCTCTAATATGACCAATCTCTTTATCCCATCTTTTTTAAACCACAGAGAACACGAAGTGTCTTTAACTCAGAGGTAGCAGAGCTCACAGAGAAAGAATTTAAAATTTGAAAAATCTCTCTGTTATCTCTTGGAATCTCTGTGAATTCTGTGGTTAAAAAGTCTACTCCGTGACCTCTGTGGTTTTTTATATTCTATTTGACACTACCTATACACAATTAGCGTATAATTACAAATTTTCGAATGGCTTGTTCTCCTTTTTTATACAATAGTTCACCAGTGACTGGGTCATGATAATCTTCAGTTACTTCAAAGTGGGCAATATATATACCGCTAACCACAACCTGTCGGGATGAAGTTACCGACTCCCACGTGGCATCTCCACTCCCATCGGTATGTTCAATCGTTTTAATAAGGTCCCCACGTTCAGTATAAATTTTTATCGTGCAGAATGCAGGGATATTCAGGAACATAATTCTGTCAGGACCACTAGCACCGTATTGGATGTCACGGGCTCTTATGTTATATGGATTGGGAACGATTCTTATATCCTTCATTGATTTCCCTGCAGGACGACGAAGATAGGCAGGCTCATTCGTCATTGTGTAAAATCTGCTACTTTCTAATGGAACCCCGGGATGAATGTCGTTAGTACTCCCATCATCAAAAGATGTGATATAATAATAGTAATCAAAACCGCGTTGAGCAAAAGTATCATCATACCTATTGACAATATTTGGATGATCCGTCCCTTCTCCACAGGCAAATATCAATTCATAAGTCGTATCCGGCCTATGAATCGCACGATAAACCTTGTAACCCCTGAAATTAGGCCAGGATTCTGCATTGTTAGACCATGTGAGCTGTATTCTGTCTCCTCCTGAGGTTACCTCAAATAAGCTTGGTGGCGGTGGAGGCTGGGGAATTTCGTAATTCAAATTGTAATTTTGCCTCGCTCGTGAAAATGTTTTGAAGAGAGAGTCCTGACCAGTCATTACCCAGGCATTTTTAAACTCGTCCTTGTTGCTTGTGGTGGAACCGTCTGGTAAAGTAAAGGTATAAGAGCCACCTGGATTTTTATATGCTTCATACCATTGGCTTCCAATATCTATACAAGATTGACGACTGATTCCACTAACTCCTTCTGCCAGAACAATTCGGATGCTGTCCCCTGGATCCAAAGTATACGGTCCATAGCCGTTCATATTTGAAAATCCACCGGGAGTCCCTTCCAACTGGTCTGGAAACCCGTCACCAACTAATTCATTATGTCGGGGTAATCGATGACCCCTTGTAATCCACTTCCACTCTTCAGCCATTCTAGCAACATCAAACTGGTCATTCGGTCTTGTTGGGGGATCATCGGACTGCTGAAACGTCGTTGTAGTTGGTTGCTGTGGATCATCGCTTTTATCTGTTGCAGATTTGTCGGCGTGTAATGTTACTACACCCACAAACTGGGGTGCGCCAAGACGACCTGTACCATATCTAACGTCAGGGGAACCAATAAGATCGTAAGCAGCATTAGAATGTCTCCCCATCCAGGCAAATTGGCACCTCAGCGAGTCTGCATCAGGGTTCCCATTGAGCCATTCTTCATAATCGCCAGGATATGTAAACCCACTAACACTGGTATCTGACCTTGCCTCTCCACGAGTACTTAACATCTCATTGATGCCCCATCTCGGCGAATTGAGACCTGTCCACGTGGCACCTTCTCGGCTAACTGCGTAACGATATTGAAAAAAGAAATAAACATTTTCAAGCGTTTGGTCGGGCTTTTCAATCTCGGGATCCTTATCAACGTTACCAGTATTCTTAAAGACATATTCATAAATAAAGTAATTATCATGATATTGATTGCTAAACGCATAGATTTTTCGTGTCATCGTAATACCGATAGAGGTATTTACCACATTATAAATGAGCCGATCGCATTTCAGCGTCTCGTCAATTTCATCTACAACGTCTGCCCACATCAGTTCGGATGCTAAGACTCCATCTACACAGACCATTGGATGATCAAAACGACCAAACATTTTAAACTCTATTGGCATAAATTCTCTCTCGGTATCCCATCCCCGAGGACCAATATGCACAACCTTATAAGGGTAGGTATTTCCTCCATACTGTTCGGCATCAGTGTAGTCGGTTGTAGCAATCCAGAGAGCTTTCGCAGCCTGGTTGTCCTGATCTGAGTATTGGGCAGGCCACTCTAATCCGGCCTGTTGAATTTTTATAAAGCCATGCTCCGGTTCACAGCCATCTTCACGGTACCAACTTTGAAGTGAACCAATCTTAATCTGTTTTACTTCCTGGGCAACAGCGGAGTTAATACTTCCGATTAGGAAGGCAATATATGTGAAATACAGCACATACCGAATACTGGATTTGTGAATAATCATTGAGTCCATTTTACCCCCGTTTAGAAATAAATTCTAATACCAAAAAAGATATCCCTTGGATTCAGATAGTAAAGCCATTTCAGATTGGGATTGTCAATATAAGATTTTGTATCTCTTCTCCTCTTGTTTCTTGCTTCGATTTCTGGATCGTCGTCGGGATTGGGTTCCAAAGGATCATATTTAACATTGTCTGGACGGAGATTCCCAATTCGATCGTTGCCGTATTGCGTATATCCGAGCGGCTCACCGATTTTTTTCGGCCAAAGCAATGAATCCATGTAGTCACGATAATCGTTGCCATCGGAAAAGGCATAAGATGAGAATATTTTTGTATTTAGTAGGTTGCTAATATCCAAAAAGAATTGTATATTATATTTTCCAAGGCGCAGATCTTTACTCCAACGCATGTCCACGTTTAAATAGTCTGGCCATTGAACATTATATTGAATACCAGGTATGCTGGCACCTCGAGTCCAGGTACTATACCACCCTTCACGCCAGATAATTAACAAGCTCGTGTGCCAATCACCAAGCAATTTCATAGTGGCAAACTTCGGCCCAAAATCAGATGGTGTGTGCAGATCTATATTAGCACGGAAATAAGGCCGCGGTATAGGTTTTTCCTGGTAGATATTCTGGCGGTCATATTCCCGTTGCTCAGCTGGATTTTCATAATATATAAGCTTGTCAAAATAACCTGAAGTTGAAACCATATAGGTGTAATTGATGAAACCAGTAATCCAGGTCCCAGAACGTTTTCCCACTGAGATCTCAAAGCCACGGATATCTTCGTAAAAATTTTCATCAGCTTTTAGATAATTGACCTTCCTATCAACACTTGTATACCGTATCCAATTTGGTTGATCCGTTACGTCTTTGTAATATGCAGCTAAATGCAGCAAAAATTGATTGAAAAGGTTGTGTTCATAACCCAATTCGTAAGCTACTGTTTTACTCAGCGTGTTATTGGGGTTACCAATTCGAGAAATACTCCCATCTGTAAACCTTTGGATAATATAGAGCCT
>JAYENM010000018.1:0-5910 GCA_034722095.1 Caldifarciminota bacterium
AAAGATATCTCATCCTGACAGATATTCGGAGGTAATATGTCAATAAAGGTAATTGAGGGTAGTTGCAATGGATGTGAAGCATGTGTACCTGTCTGTCCATATGGGGCAATCAGTGTACAAGATGGAATTGCTCGCATAGACCTTGACAATTGTAATTTGTGTGGTGCCTGTGTGCCAGAGTGTCCTTTTGAGGCAATAGTAATAGAGAAGGAAACCAGTCACTTGCATCCTCCTTCAGATTATCACAGGGTATTGGTATACGGTGAGAGGACGAGGAACGGGATTCATAGAGTGGTATACGAATTACTTTCCAAGGGTAGAGAACTGGCGGATAAGTTAAATACAGAACTGGCTGTTGCATTGGTCGTGGATAAAGAGTTTCCTACCAGGGATGAAATTATAGATGGGATAATAGCAAGGGGTGCTGATACAGTTTACATAGTAAAAAATAAGACATTCAAGGAATTTTTGATAGAGCCATATACCGATGCCCTCGCTTATCTGATAGAGAAATATAAACCCGAGATAGTTTTGGCCGGGGCAACATCAGAGGGCAGAAGTCTTCTCCCGAGAGTTGCTGCACGGCTTAAAACAGGACTTACGGCTGATTGCACAGGGCTTGACATAAACGAGGACGGGTTTTTAGTTCAGACCAGACCAGCATTCGGCGGAAATATAATGGCAAGAATTATATGCGAACACAGAAGGCCCCAGATGGCAACTGTGAGATATAAGGTTATGGAGGAGGCGATAGAACAGAAGAGAAATGGAGAGGTTGTAATTGAAGAATTTGTACCCAAAGCATCTCGGACAGAATTATTGAAAGATGTGCTTGACGAGACACAGAAGATAAATCTTGAAGATGCTGATGTAATTGTATCCGGGGGAAGAGGTATCCAGGATGCGAAAAACTTTACACTCTTACAGGAATTTGCAGACCTGCTTGGAGCAGCACTTGGTTCATCAAGACCACCTGTAGATGATGGATGGATTCCGTATTCTCACCAGGTTGGGCAGACAGGTAAAACAGTGAGACCAAAGGTATATATAGCCTGTGGAATATCTGGCTCCATACAGCATCTTGCAGGAATGTCTTCATCGGATTATATCATTGCCATAAACAAGGACCCGGATGCCCCTATATTTAAGGTTGCAGATCTTGGCATAGTAGGAGATCTGTTTGAAGTGATACCTGAATTGATAAAAAGATTGAAAGTGGAAAGTAGGTAAGGACATCTTGACGAGGATTATTTTGAGAGGATTAAGGCAATACAATTTAGTGAGAGGGGCTTACAAAAGGACAGAAAATGACCATAGACGAATTTCAGAAGAGGATAAAAGAGATATACTTAAGGAAAGATGCAGACAGGGGGATTGAAGGAACATTTACCTGGTTTGTTGAGGAAGTGGGTGAACTCGCAAGGGCAATAAGAAATGAACAGAATTTTGAGGGGGAACTGGCTGACTGTGCTGCCTGGCTTTTCTCTATAGCGAATATAGTGGATGTGAGTATGGAAGACGCTATAAGAAAATACGAGAATGGATGCCCGAAGTGTAGTAAGACACCCTGTATCTGTGATTAGACATTTATTTACACTTATTTATCCTTCGTATTTCTTGCGAAGTGGAATTCTGGTGACAAATCGTGCAAATACACAATGCTGATTCTAACCACAAAGTTCACAAAGAATAAGAGATTTCGTGCCGTCGGGAGTTACCTCTCATACGAGTCTGCGACCCGATGGCGACACAGCTGTGTCAGCCTGCCTACCGCAGGCGGGGAGGTAACTCTCATATCCATACGGATCCTGTGGACGAGTCTGTGACCTGACACCACGATTTCAATTGTCAATCGTCAGTATAAATCGAAAATTTATCATCTTTGTGCTCTTTGTGTCCGCACTCCTTGAACATATTGGTTTTAGGAATACTTAATTCTGCTACGGGGGTTTTATGACAGTGATAATAGCGGTTGCGGTGCTAGGAGGGCTTGGACTCGTATTAGGTTTAGGTCTTACATTTGCCTATACGAAACTTGCAGTAACACCTTCAGAAATTGAGAGAAAGCTTATTCAGATACTGCCAGGTACGAACTGTGGTGCCTGTGGGTATCCTGGATGCGAGGCGTTTGCTGCCGCACTCGCCAAATCTGGCAAGAGTGCAGGATTCTGTCCTGTTGGCGGGGAAGAGATTGATAAAAAAATTTCCGAGATACTCGGTGTTGCACCATCAGAGGTTAAACCAATGGTTGCGGTGTTACGGTGTGGAGGAGATAAGAACAAAGTAAAGGAGAGATTTATCTATGACGGTCTTATGGATTGCGTTGCTGCAGACCTGATACAGAAAGGGAATAAGGGATGTGAGTATGGCTGTCTTGGGTATGGGAACTGTGAAAGGGTATGTCCGTTTGATGCAATTAAAATGGGAGACGATGGGTTACCTCATGTAATGGATGATAAATGCACAGGATGTGGTTTATGCGTTAAAGAATGCCCAAGGGGTGTTCTTGAGCTTATTCCCAAAACACAAAAGGTATATGTTGCCTGTAATTCAAGGTTAAAAGCGCCTTTAGTGAAGAAGGTATGTAGTATAGGATGTATTGCCTGCAAGCTCTGTGAAAAGAACTGTCCTTATGGTGCGATAAAGGTAGAGAACAACTTAGCGAGGATAGACCCTGCTGTATGCGAAAATGCGACAATATGTATTTTAAAATGTCCGACAAAGTGCATAGTAGATAAGGCAGCATCAAGACCAAAGGCAATAATTGGGACAAACTGTACTGGATGTGAGGAATGTAAATCAGTATGTCCTACTGATGCAATAACAGGAGAAAAAGGGGAGCAACACAAGGTTAACCTTTCAAAGTGTATAGGTTGTGCGCTCTGTTACAGGAAGTGTGAGTATAATGCAATAACTATGGCGTTCTCACTCGGATACCGCGAGAAAGCAGTAGCAGTATAGGTAATGTAGGCACGATTTCAAATCGTGCAATCAGCTACCTCAAAAGCACCATCTTCTGTGTATCTCTAAACTCACCGATAGTAAGTCTACAGAAATAGATACCTTTCCCCACCTTTCTTTCTCTATCGTCTCTTCCATTCCATCTTACACTGTGAGAACCTACCTCAAGCTTTCCATCTATAAGTGTCCTTACCAGTCTTCCAGATACATCATATATCTTTAGCGAGACTTTACTAAAATCTGAAATCTGGAATCTAATATCTGTAGTTCCCTTAAATGGATTTGGATAGTTTTGACAGAGTTTATTTATATAGACGGGGGATTCCTCAACACCTGTTATTATTGAATCCGCGAGCACCCATATCTTTGCCCCGTATCCAGGGAAATTAACAACAAAACTCGAAAGCTCGGAACCCGAAACTTGCTTATACTTGTTATTCAATACATCATTCATATAGTATGTCGAGTCAGGCTCTATTCCAAGTGAATCAATAGGTATGGATAATGGGCCTGTGTCTCCACCGGGGGAAAAGTTAAAACCACATATCACTGTATTCTCACTGTTTTTTCTATAGAAAGAGTACACTGTTTGCGACGATGCATTGATGCGTGTAATATTCGGTTCTCTTATAGAAGAGAAGTTATTCCTTATCCAGCAGAGTTTTTTATAATACGGTCTCAGGTTATTAGGGTCACTCCAGTCAATTCTATCTCTCATTGTGAACTCTCCAACCTCCTGTCCAGCGTATATAAGTGGAATACCGGGAATAGTAAGAAGTAGTGCTGACATAAGTTTGGTTTGTTCGGGTGTATGATACGCTATATATCTCGTCTCATCGTGGTTTTCTAAAAATCTTAAAGGGAATCTGTCTTTTGGGAATGGGTATCCACAGTTTACTATGGTGTTGTGAAGTGTATTTATCTTTTCACCAGTTACACCACCGTCAAATATTTTCGCAAAACTGGCGGGTGATTCGTGATGAAGACTCCAGTCATAAGCAGCATCAAACCTTGAGTCAAAGTATGTAAAATCTGTTGCAGATGCCTCTGCAAGTAAAAACGCCTCGGGCTTTTTGGTTTTAAGTCTCTTTCTCCATAGCCTCCAGTATGTATTCTCTCTTTGTTCAACTGCCCATGCCATATCACACCTGAACCCGTATATGTCAAATTCGGTGAGCCAGTATTCTGCCATATCAAGCAGATATTCCTTCAGGTATTCATTATCATAATTCAAATCTGGCAGGTCAGCGCCTGCTGTATACTGATAATTGCCACCAGCGCCCCATATAAAGTTATTATAGAAATGAGAATACTCACCAAAACACTGTGCATCTATCATCCAGGGATGTTGATTTGAACAGTGGTTCACAACATGGTCAATTATCACTCTTATCCCATTCTCCTTGCAGAGCTTGAGGAGTTTTCTTAAATCTTCCTCACTACCGAAGTCTGGTCTTATGTCATAGTAATTTGTAACCGAGTATCCATTTGTATATGTGCTTGGATTTATCGGCATAAACCAGATACAGTTTACTCCAAGATCCTTAATTTGGGAGATTTTTTCACTCACCCCCCTAAAATTCCCTTTATCACTGAACGACTGCACAAAGACCTCATAGACAATCGCATTTCTTATCCACTCCGCAATATTGTCTGTTCCTGCAATGCTCACGGCACTATCTCTTATGGTTATGAAACTCCTGGCAAAATCCTTATTTCCTGACGGGTCTTTTGCTATAAGATTGAAATAGTATTCTCCATCCACTGACGGGACAGGGAAGGATGTCGTTACCAAATTCGGGTCGCTGAATGCTATCTCCTGCGGATTAAGGCTGTCCTGATACCAGAAGTATGTAAGTTCGTCCCCGTCAGGGTCATAACTTGCACTTCCATAGACATAGATATTATCGCCCTCAAGATACACCGTATCAATAACTGCCGTTGGTTTATGGTCTACAAAAAGTTCAAGATTTATTGACGAAGAAGAGCCAACTCCTTCGTTATTTTCTGCCCTGCATGATATTATATTATCACCTTCTACAAGCCTTATCGGGACGGAGAAAAATCCTGAAGATACGGATATTGTTGTGTCTATCCCATTTATGGTGAGAATTGCCTGCTCTATAGTGCTATCACTTATTGTTCCGTCGATGGGATATATTGAGTCGTAAACTACACCACTTCGCGTAAGAAGCCTGACAACAGGACCTGGGTTGAATAGAGAGCTATCTATATCGTATGCCTCTATTCTCCCAAAACCTCTACCGACTGCATCAAACGATGCCATTCTTGGGCCACCTAATGCTCCATCTGGTATGTAATTTGCAAGAAGTTTTTCTTCGAGTTCTTTGGTTTCAAAGAATAGTGCGTCATATACATCAGGGTCTATAATATGGCTACTTCCACCCACAGAGGAATCGGGTTCAAAATCGGGAATGAGTGAGAAGAGATAAAAATACCAGGGGACATTGTAACTGCCTAAAATACTCTCAACGAGTGAGACAGAGATATTAAAGATTAGACTATCACCTGATACGATTACATCTATAGAGTCACCTAATATTGGCGGATATCTCTGGGTATAAATTCTGTTATCAAGATCAGGGTTGAAGAGTGGGGAGGATGGGTCCATAATCGTGAAGAAGATACCACTGCCATTCCATTCTCTTGACTTTATCTCTAATGGAAGCGAAGTTTCAACCATAGGTGCTACATCCATAGTTGATATCTGCATACCGACTTTTGTATAATTTGAAAGGTTTCTAACAGAGACGGTGAATTTAAGTGAATCGGCATTCTTTTTTATGTTGAGACCCTTTATATCAGATGTTCCATCTGAAACACAATCTGGATATATATAATTTTCATCGTAGAATGCATCTACAGAATGATAACCGCTCCCTGATGGGTACATTCCGAAGGAGGAGGTTTTCTCTGTAGCATTGCCTG
>JAYENM010000019.1:0-5910 GCA_034722095.1 Caldifarciminota bacterium
GCATCTATTTTTTATTTCATCAATACTCATCTTCTTTGACAATTCGTGAATAATAAGTGCAGAATGGCTTTCATTCATATGATAGATTGTGTCTTCAATCCCGAGTTTCTTCAACATCCTAATACCTCCAATACCAAACACAATCTCCTGCATAAGTCGGTACCTCTTATCTCCTCTGTAGAGATATTGTGTTATTTCTCTCGTTTCGGGACTGTTCTCTGGAAGATCGGTATCCAGAAAGTAAACAGGAACCTTGTAACCAGATATTCCTTCTATCTCGTATTTCCACGCCCCAATCGCCACACTTTCATCTCCAATGTTCACATAAACCCGATGTGGAAGAAACTCCATTACATCCGTTGGATTCCACTCCTCTGGTAATTCCTCCTGCGTTCCATCCTCCCTCAGTCTCTGTCTGAAGTATCCCCGGTGATAGATAAGGGTAACTCCAACAATTGGAATTTTGAGGTCTGCTGCAGATATCAGCGTATCCCCGGCAAGAATGCCGAGACCGCCACTATAAGTGGGAATTCTTTTATCAATACCTATCGCCATTGAAAAATATGCAATCATAATATAACCTCCTGGAGTTAGATTAGAAATAGTTAATTAGTTGTTGCACGATCAAAAATCGTACCTACACGGATCCTCAGGTCATTAGGTAATTGGGTCATTAGGTCATTGGGTTATCAGGTAATTAGGTAATTGTGGGGGCGACTTTCCTGACTGCCGTCAGGGAGGCTAGTCGCGACAATACTGCAATCTACAATCTGTGTTGATTTGCGTTAATTATTGTTTTGCACGAATTGAATTCGTGCCTACAAAACCGTGCGAGCACGAATTAAATTCGTGCCTACAAATGTTTATGTTAACTCCATCAAAAACCATAAAATCATAACATAGCGTTGTAGAATCGTATAGATGCAAAGACCCAATAACCCAATGACCTAATGACTCAATGACTCAATTGACTATCGGCTCGTTTAAGAAGTCTGGTGGTATCTTCCCGGAAAGGATATATATATTCTTCAATGTCTCTCTATACATTTCATCCCATTTTTCATCCCCTTCAGGTGTCTCCATGTCTTCACCCAACCACCAGAACCAGTCAGAACCTTCCGCTGCATAAAGTTCTTCCCATACCTCCTCTGGTATATTATCCCATCTTTCCATATCCCTTCTAACCCTCAACAGATACTCCCACGCCTTGTTCTCTTCATCCTCACCTATCCATATATCGAAATTACCATTTATCCATGAGCCCACACCAAGATTATTCAGAATGTGATGTGGAGGATTCTCGTTGAGAAATTCATTAACTGTCAGTGCTTTTATCCAATCTGCCTCCTCTATTTTTGAATAGAAAGAGTGAAAGAACTCCTTTCCATCTTCTTCATAGCTTTCCCATGCATTCTCTCCGTCCATAATAATGCATACACATACAGGTTCATTTGCATCTTTGAACCTTTTATGTATTTCATAAAGCCTTTCAAGAAGGTCATTCGCTGCTGCCTTACCGGGCATAGAATTGTATCTGAATCCAATATCGTCAGAGAGCCTTGTATCCCTGAAGATAATTTGCACCTCACTCTTATCAAATCTCGCTCTGTATGGTCTGTATTTATCCCTTTCACTAACTTCTCTATTGAGTGATTTTGCAAGTATCTGTTCACCTGTGGCTATCCACCTTACTCCTTCGTTAGCAAATATTGAAATTATTTGTTTTGCCACGGAACCCTCTGATGGCCACATACCCACGGGTTTCTTACCAAAAATCTTCTTGTAAAAATCTACGGATTTTTTTACCTGAACGGCAGCATCCTGTGGATATGAAAATTTGAATGGCAGTTTTTTGTGATAAAGGTCCGTATCATATAGGAGGGGAATGATGGGATGATAGAAGGGTGTAGTTGTAACCTCTATCCTTCCCTCATCCATAAGCCTTTTATGGAGGGGTATTATTGCCTTTATAATTTCCATGCCCTTATCAAGAACTTCACGTTTATCCTCTTCTGTAAAATTTCTCCCCTTTTCAATCAGATTCCTTACTGTGATTCTCTTGCCGGTTATAAGTTCAACCTCATTTTTTTGAAATGATGGGTCAAACCACGCAAGATTATACCATACCTGCAGATCTCTAAAATCTTCCACAAAATAATTCCTTGAAGTAGCCTCTATGTCCATTTCTCCGTTTTTTATAATCCTATCTTCATAAAGTTCCCTGTATCTGGGATGAGGGTTTATCAGATTTTCTTTATTTAGTGCGAAAAAGTTCATAAGAATATATTCCTTATCCTCTTTTGTAAGAAGTTCGGCAGGTTTCATAGTTACTTGCATACATTTATCAACAGGCTTGCCATTTTCATACATATCTATCTCATCAAGAATTTGTAAGAGTAAGGAAGGAGTGAGGTTGATTGTAAAATGGACATTGGGATAGTCCTCCAAGATTGCTGCCATATCGTAGTAGTCCTTTGTTGCGTGTAATCTTACCCAGGGTTTCTCATATATACCTGTCTTTCTATCTTTAAAATATCTCGGTTGGTGTTGATGCCATACGATGAGAAGGTTGATAGGATTGCCCACTTTTTTAAATGTTGCTGATTCTCTCATCTCTTGTCCCTTTCCCACTACTACTATGGAGTTAAAACCTTCAAATCCATCTGGTAATTTATCGGGATTTTTGGGGTCAGGTATCCAATTTCCATCTACTATAAACTTGTAATGATAAGTTCCTGGTAAAAGGTCTAAAGATATTCTCCATAGACTCCCGTCGTTTTCCATAAGAGTACCGCTCCAACCATTGAATTCTCCCGCAATCTGGACAGATTTTGCATCTGGTGCATCGAGTTGAAATTCAACTTTTTTCATTGAAACTCCCTCCTCTTCTGCAATAATATTTGCTACATCTCCTGTTTTTAATATAAATATGCCTCCCTCAAGAGGGTTAAGGGTTATAACAAGCCTTTCATAAGCCCTTATCGTATTACCTGTTATCGCCTCTTCCCATACACCCGGCGCCTGTATGCTCAATACCTTCTTTCTGTCCGATTTATTAAGAGCAACAATCACGCCATCTTTCCCATCTTCCAGAAGATATACATATATATCTTTCTCCAAAAGGATTCTTTTTCCCCTACCTCTTCTTATAACACTGTTTTTGTTTCTTATATGGAGCAATCTGGATACATATTGAAGCGTCTCTTTTTCCATTTCATTCAATTCATCTTCAAACTTCATCATTCTGCGATTGTCAGGATCGCCTGCGCCGGGCATTCCAAACTCATCACCATAAAGAAGCACAGGCGCCCCCTTTATAGTGAGAAGAAATGTAAGCGCAAGCCGTAATCTTTTATACGATTCTTCTGTCGGCGGAGACGCTCCTTTCCAACCGACTTCTTTTTCATCGCCTTCCAGCTTACAATATGTTATAAATCTCGAAAAGTCATGAGTTCCAAGAAACGGACACATTATACTTCCTTTCGGATATATTCTGTCAGATTCGCTTAATGCATAATCAAGTGCAAAGAAACCCTCCTTACCAGAAAATACATTTCTGAGTGTCCAGTAAAGCGGATAGTCAAGTTGTCCATTAAGGAGATCATCTCCAATAAATGCAGCTATCGTTTCTCTGTTGGATATAGTTTCTCCGAAGAGGAAAAAGTCCTTTCCGACTTCTTTGTCCAATCTTTCACGAAATTCTTCCCAGAATACGATCGGCATATGCTTTACAGCATCAAGTCTTGCACCATCCACTCCCGTTTCCTTTATGAGCCATATTGTAGTATCAATGAGTGCCTGCCTCACCTCTTTTTTCTCATGATTTAAGGTCGGAGCGAACTCATCAAACCAGGTAGTAAAGGGGAACTCATCAAACAACCTGATATTTTTTCTCCCGTCTTCCAATTTAAGTTTTGTAAACCAGTCAGGATGTTCTTTCCACCATGGATGGTCTATATGAACATGATTGAGGACGAGGTCAAGCATAACTTTTATATCATGCTCGTGCGCTTTTTCTACAAGTTCCTTCAACTCTTTCATATTTCCAAATCTCGGTTCGATCTCTGTATGGCTTACAGGCCAGTATCCGTGATAACCTGTAAACTTGTAATGTGGAGGCAAGGCATCTCTGTATGCTTTTTGAGGTGCCTTATATACAGGAGATAACCAGATGGCACCTATTCCAAGTGATGTAAAATATCCATTTTCTATCTTCTGGATTATACCTTTGAGGTCTCCACCTAAAAAATTGCATCTCTCATCAAGTTCCGGGTCTTTTATGGGAGAATCGTTTGCTATATTCCCATTTTTAAACCTATCAGTTAAGATACAGTATATCACCCTGTCCTGCCAGGTGGTAACAGATTTGCACGATTTGAAATCGTGCCTACAATTATCTTGTAGGCACACCTGTCCCGTCACAGGCGGGAAATTCAATTCGTGCCCATGATTATAATCTATAGCAGATATCAGGAAGATTAAGGGTATATACATCAACATATCACCTCCAATAGATTGGGTTATTAGGTCATTAAGCAAGCACGATTTGAAATCGTGCCTACATTATTCCTCTTCGAGCAGTTTATTTACTTTCTCCGTTATTACAGATAAGGTTTCTTCTACGGAACGCTTGCCAGATAGAGCTGCTTCTATCTCTTGATTGACAACATTCTCTACCGCCGGATAATCTGGTATAACAGGTCTCGGAACAGCGGTCTTCATCTGATGAAGAAAGGTCTCAAGATATGGATGTTTTATAAGATCAACATCATCAAATGAGTTTACATTCACTGGAATCTGCCCCAGCTCGTTAGCCCATCTTGTCTGATTTTCTTTGGAAACAAGAAATTTGAGAAAGTCAAAAGCAAGTTCTTTATCTTTTGTCCCTCTGAATATCACCATATTTGTCCCTCCTACTGTCGTAGCAGTCCCTGCTGGTCCCTTCGGTATCATACCAACACCAAAATCTATACCTATGTTAAGGAGGATTTTAATCCTCCAGGGACCACTCAGTACCATTGCGTATTTATCATTCTGGAAACCCATATCGGGATCAACGGCACCCGATTTCCATGCGCCTGCCTCTATCTTGTATTTACTGTAGAGATCTACCTTAAACTGTAAACCCTCTACAGCTTCTTCCGTATTGAGAACACATTTCCCTTCGTCTATAAATCTTGCTCCAAATGTATAAAAGAATGGAAGTGTCCACCATAATGTATTCCTCATACCAAATCCGAATATTTCTTTCTCTACATCTGTGAGTTTTTCCCCGTAAGAAATAAACTCTTCCCATGTAGATGGTGGCTTTTCTGGATCAAGTCCTGCCTCTCTAAAGAGCCTTTTATTGTAAAAGAGACATAAACAGTTTGTCTGGTCTGGTATACCATATATCTTGCCATCTATAATGTTTCCAGAGACAGCGGCAGGAACAAGTTCATCCACAAGTTCCCCTGCTCCAAATTCATTGAGAGCACATACCCCACCCCTCAATGCAAGTCTACTCACAAATGCACAGTCCACCCTGGCTATATCAGGGGCTGTGCGTGTTGCAAGTGCTGTGAGAACCTTTTGTTCTGTTCCATCAAAGGGTATTCTTTGAATCTTGACCTTTACACCTTTTAGTTCCTCATAATTTTGGACAATCTCCGTGAATGTTCTATACTCTTCATCATTATAACTCACCCAGATTGAAATGGTTCGAGCCAGAATTATCTGGGATAATACTGCAACTATGAGAAAAACGGTAAAACTTTTCTTCATATAACCCCCATAGTAATATCATGTTGTGTATAATACATCACCCTAAATTAGACTTATCTTCTTAAATTTCAAGGGATTACTGTTTCCTCCCCATTTTATCACGACTTTTGGTTGGGTTTTCTCTCTTCTCCCAGTAGGGCATGCCCC
>JAYENM010000020.1:0-5851 GCA_034722095.1 Caldifarciminota bacterium
GAAGGGGTATGAGCCAAGATTAAAGATTAAAAATCAAAAATCAAAAATAAAAATTATGAATGATCCGAAGGAGGCCGTAAAAAATACCGATATCATATATACAGATGTATGGACGAGTATGGGGCAGGAAACTGAAAGGGAAAAGAGGCTCGAAAGGTTCAAGGGATTTCAAATAAATAGAGAACTCTTGAAGAATGCAAAAAAGGATTATCTAATTATGCACTGTCTTCCTGCACATAGAGGCGAGGAGATAACAGGCGATGTCATAGATGGTCCCCATTCAATAGTATTTGATCAATCAGAGAATCGTCTGCATGCTCAGAAGTCACTCCTCTTGAAACTCCTCATATAAAGTACATAGCGAGCTTCTTACAAATAAAAAAGCAAGGCTGAAGCCTTGCCCTACGGTATTGTTCCTGAACATAGGGATAAGTAAGGGTTCAATATATTGAACCCCAACAAAAAATTTTCACTATGTATCTTACGCAAGAAGCAAAGGAGAAGGTACTGCTTGTAGGCGTTCATTTTCCTTATGAGGAGAAGTGGGAAAAGATAGATTCATTGGAGGAACTTAAAAATCTCTCAAAGACTGCGGGAGTTATCGTTGTTGAGAAAATTCTCCAGAATCTTCAGAGACCTAATTCGATGTCATTCATTGGTAAGGGAAAGGCACAGGAGTTGAGAGTAATTTCTTCCTCGCTGGATATAGATACCCTGATATTTGATGAGGAACTCTCACCTTCACAGGTTGCAAATCTTGAATCCATAACAGGCAGAAAAGTCATTGACCGCACAGAACTTATACTTGATATCTTTGCCCAACATGCACATACAAAGGGTGCACAGATTGAAGTAGAACTCACGCAGCTCTTGTATAGACTCCCGAGATTAACAGGCAAGGGAATTGCGCTTTCAAGACTTGGAGGTGGAATAGGCACGAGGGGCCCCGGTGAAACAAAACTCGAGACAGACCGAAGAAGGATAATGGCAAGAGTAAGAACTTTAAAAAAGGAATTGAAGAATATAGAGAAGGCGAAGGGGGTGCAATCAAAGAGAAGGAAGGGGCAAAGGAGGATTGCCATTGTAGGATACACGAATGCAGGCAAGACAAGCATTATGAATGCTCTGACCCATGCAGGATTAAAGATAGACAATCAACTTTTCTCCACACTTGATGCCACTACAAGAGTGTTTATGCTGAATGATGGGATAAAGTATCTCATTACTGATACTGTAGGTTTTATAAGAAGGCTTCCACACGGGCTTATCTCTTCGTTTCACTCCACACTTGAGGAGGCAGTAATTGCAGATTTAAGACTACATGTAGTGGATGTTTCGCACCCTTATGTTGAGCTTCAGATAAGTGCAGGCAATGGGATACTTGAGGCACTCAGTGTGGCAAAAGAGCCATCTATATATGTATTTAATAAGATTGACCTTGCACAGGATGAGGTTGGATATCTGAAAAGAAGATTCCCAAATTCTGTTTTCACATCGGCGGCAAATGGGGAGGGGATAGAAGCGTTGAGAGGAATGATAAAGGGTTTCTATGATAATTCCGAATGACCAATTTCTAATGACCAAACAAATCCCAATGTCCAATGCCCAAGATGCTAACGCTTTGACCTTTTGACTTTTTCATAGACATTTTTACATTTGGCTTTAGAAATTAGACATTAGAATAGTGGTGTCAGGAGTTACCTCCTGACACAGCTGTGTCGCCATCGGGAGGTAACTCCCGACGGCACAACTAACGACAAATGCTAATTGCTAATTTTGCATTGTTAATTGAATATCTTAATAACCTGATAACCCAATGACGAATAACGACTTATACCTGGGGGTATTATGGAGTGCGATATAAGGGATAAAGGTTGGAGTAAAGAGGGAAAGAGGCGAATAGAGTGGGCAGAAAAGAATATGCCTGTTCTCTCGCTTATAGAGAAGCGATTCAAGAAAGAGCGTCCTCTTCTCGGGAAAAGAATCTCTGCTTGTCTACATGTAACAACAGAAACCGCAAATCTCGTAAGGACCCTTGCTACAGGTGGGGCAGAGGTGAGACTGTGTGCCTCAAATCCTCTTTCAACACAGGATGATGTTGCAGCATCCCTTGTTATGGATTATGGTATTGCTGTATTTGCTATAACTGGGGAGGACAACGAGACATACTACAAACATATAAACTCCTGTCTGGACTTTGGCCCACATATAACGATGGATGACGGTGCAGACCTTATTTCCACCATTCACTCAAAGAGGGAGAAACTCATTCCTGCCATTCTGGGGGGGACGGAGGAGACAACGACAGGGGTAATAAGGCTTAGAAGTATGGCAAAGAAGGGGGTTTTGAGGTATCCTGTTATTGCCGTGAACGATTCCCTTACCAAACATCTCTTTGATAATAGATACGGAACGGGACAGTCAACCATAGATGGAATATTAAGGGCGACGAATACACTTATAGCAGGTAAGACATTCTGTGTATGCGGCTATGGATGGTGTGGCAGGGGAATTGCAAAAAGAGCAAAAGGTATGGGTGCAAGTGTCATTATATGCGAGGTTGACCCTATAAAGGCTGTTGAGGCATTGATGGATGGTTTTTCGGTGATGCCTGGGGTAGAGGCAATAAAGGAAGCAGACATTATGGTTACAGCGACAGGGGATATAAATGTGATAGATAGAGCCCATTTTAAGGCTGCAAAGGATGGAATAATACTTGCGAACTCTGGTCATTTTGATATCGAGATAAATAGAAAGACGCTTGAAGAGATAGCGGAAAGCATAAGAGAAGTAAGGAATCTTGTGGATGAATATACGATGAAGGACGGTAGAAAGATATATCTGCTTGCAAAGGGTAGGCTTGTAAATCTGTCCTGTGCAGAGGGGCATCCGCCGGAGGTTATGGATATGTCGTTTGCAAATCAGGCACTTGCAGCAGAGTATATAATAAACAATAAACTGCCTGCCTCTGTGCACAGACTGCCAAAAGAGATAGATAGTGAAATTGCTGAGATGAAACTTAAAAGTATGGGCAGGAGAATGGATGTCCTTACAGAAGAACAAAAGGCGTACTTGGAGGAATGGCAGATGGGGACTTAATTTTGTCGCTTACTCTTTGCTTGTTCCTTTATCTTCTCGTGTAGTTCTCTCGGTACCTCTTCATAGTGGGAAAACTCCTGCATAAATGAGCCTCTGCCTTGAGTTATAGAGCGAAGGGATGCTGAATAGCCAAACATTTCAGCCTCTGGTATATATGCCTTTATCTGTTGGAACTTTCCAACTGCTTCTGTACCCAGAATCTTTCCTCTTCTCGCATTAAGATCTCCCATAACATCACCTAGATATTCCTCGGGTACCACGATCTCAACACGCATAATCGGCTCAAGTATTGTCATATTTGCTTTTTCACAGGCGTTTTTGAATGCAAGCGAACCTGCTATTTTAAATGCTATATCTGAGGAATCAACTGTGTGGAAGCTCCCATCGTAACAGGTTACCCGCACATCCACTACCGGATAGACAGCAAGTACTCCTTCCGTCATTGCTTCCTTCACCCCTTTCTCAATAGAAGGAAGGTATTTTGACGGAATTGCACCACCAACAATTGCATTCACAAACTCAAGTCCCTGTCCCCTTTCCAAGGGTTCTATCTTGAGCCAGCAGTCACCGTATTGCCCGTGTCCACCGGTTTGTCGTTTAAACTTACCCTGTGCTTCCGCTGTGCGTTTTATCGTCTCCCTGTAATGGATTCTGGGCCTTTCTGTGCTTAACTCAACTCCATATTTTCTCTTTAGTTTGGCTATAATTATGTCTATGTGGAGCTCTCCTCTTCCCTTTATAATGGTCTGTCTGGTCTCTGTATCGTAGTAGTAAGTAAATGACGGGTCTTCCTCATGCAATTTGGAAAGCCCCTCCATAAGTTTTTCTTCATCTTTCTTTTCTTTGGGAACTATTGCCACAGAGACAAGAGAAGGTAGGAAATCTATTCCAGGTAAAGGTTCTCCTTTCTCACTTCTCAGGGTATCTCCTGTATGGGTATTCTTCAACTTGGCGAGGCCTCCAATTCCTCCCGGTGGCAGTTTATCAACCTCCTCTCTTTCCTTGCCTTTCATAAGATATAACTGATTTATTCTTTCATTTACATTTTGTGTACAGTTATACAGTGTACTTCCGGGTGTTAATTCCCCATTCAATATCTTGGTATATCTTATATCTCCAAGATGAGGATCTACAGATGTTTTGAATACGAAGGCGAGGAGCTTATCTTGTTCTCTTTTTATAGAGATTCCGATTGTAGAAGAAAGCAATGTCTGGATTCCAATTCCTTTTAGTGAATCTCCCATATAGACCGGCATTATCTTTCCGCATGACAACCCTTTATAAAATGCTGTCTCTAACTCCTCTCGTTTCAATTCTTCGTCTGACAGATACCTCTCCAACAGTGTATCGTCGGTTTCTGCTATTGCTTCCACCAGATCCTTGTGATAACGAGAATCACTGTCAAGAACCTGGCTTACATCGTCTCCTTCAATAATAGTTACAGGCACAATATTCCCAAAGGCTGATTTCATTCTTGAAAGTGCGGTATCTATATCCACTTCTTTTTCTTTTATCTTCGATAGATAGAAGAGAATGGGAATATTATGCTTTTTTATGTCTGAGAACGCCTTTTCTGTGACAATGCCCAGATCTTGCAAAGGATCTATAACTATTATAGCAATATCTGACGCTCTTATTCCGCTGAGAACCTCGCCATAGAAGTCGTCATATCCCGGGGTATCTAATATATTCAAAAACGCCCCTTCATAATCAAAGGAAGCAATAGAGAGGTTTATGGTGATTTTTTTCTCCACCTCCAGTGGAGATGAAGAGAGAATTGAAGTGCCGTCATCTACTGCTCCAAGTCTTTTGGTCACCTTCGCCTGATATAGTAGTGCCTCCCCAAGAGAAGTCTTTCCTGTGGACGATTGTCCGAAGATTCCTATTGATCTTATATCTTCAGTGTTTATACTTCTCAACATTCCTCCTCTTTAATATATTGTTGCTAAAGAGTTCTTTCCTTTCCCATATAGTAATGGCAATTACTGCATACTGTATGGGGAGGTATAAGTTGATGGCAGTTCGGGCATCTTATTAGTTGAGGCATTTTTTGCTTCCAGTGCGTTCTCCTCTTACGCCCTCTGGTCTTTGAGTTTCTTCTCTTTGGGACAGCCATTACTACTCCCTTTTTTAAAAAAATCTTATGTAAAATGTGCATGTATTATAACATAAAAATCCCTTTTTGTCAAGAAAAAAGACACCACAGAGAACACAGAGAATTTTTGTTTAAAAACCCTGTTAGATGTTCTTGTCCCGCTCGCCCCGTTAGATGTTTACTATCTAACGGGGTGAATGAACTCTGTGGTTTTATACTTTCTTATGCAATCAAGGAAAAATTAACCGCTGGGTGGTCAGCCAATAGCTTGTTTTTTTACTTGACTTTTCTACCCACTTATGTTATAATAAGAACCGCTATTTGACAGTTGCTTGTGGTATAATGGTAGTGTCAAATAGAATATGTCCGAAGGATCCGCATGGAAAAGAATATGACAAACCACAGTCATACGACCCGTCCTTACGGATCCGTATGGATATGGGAGGTCATTCACCCCGTTAGATGTTTACTATCTAACGGGGCAGGGAGTAAATTTAATTCTCTGTGCTCTCCAAACAATGAATTATGTAATTTTACAGGGATTTTAAGAGGCAGTAGGGACAGGGCTTGTCCCTGTCCGAAAACACTATTCCTGTCTAACGGACAACCACTCACAGAGCCGTATGGCAAGGGTTGTCCCTACAAATTCTCTTTCCT
>JAYENM010000021.1:0-5717 GCA_034722095.1 Caldifarciminota bacterium
AAAACAATTGTTAGGTGCGGTGAAACTACTTATTGATAAAATAAGACCATATCAAATATCAATAACCGATTTAGAACAAAAACCGGTAGTGATTGAAGAAACATAATTTAGGAGGATAAAATGGAAGAAGATATAAAGGAATACATACGCAACAAATGTATCGAATTAATAGAAGAAAGAAAAGGCGAATCCTTTGATGATCGGTGTTGCGAAGACGTGAAGATCGAACAGGAATGGTATATCAATCTTTTTAGAGAGTTGGCAATTCGAGGGGTTGACCCTTTTATTGCACAGCATTTATTTATTGAGTGTGTTAAGGAGCTACAAGATGAGGCAACTAAAGCAATGATTGAAGCAAGGGATAGATGGTTTCAAATCATAAGGAAGGCACAAAATGACCGAAGATAAGATAGAAACGATAAAGGAAATATGCAAGAAAAAAGAGGGATACTTAACAACATTCAAAGAAATCCTCAAGATCGAGAAGGGCGAAAAAGAGATGCCAGACCACTTCGGGTATTCTTGTTTTGACATCAAAAATATGAATCCTTGGCTGCTTGGGAAACTACGACAAGAGGAAATTTTAAAGTGCGCTTACGGTAGCAACAAAGGCAAGTGGTTCCGACTGGCAGATAATTTAAAAGTTGAAGACCTTGAGCAGGCGATAAAAGAAGTTGAAGCAGAGAAGGAAGCCATTTCAGAATTAGCGAAGGAAGTTTTAACCGGCGAGAAAAAGGAGTTTCTTGACTGGGTAGAAGTAACACCAGAGGATATAAAGGAATTTGAAGAGATACTGCAAGAAGGTGATGCTTTGGATTATTTTTACCCTTATATATGCCCAAAGCTAAAAGGAATGGAAAACCAGCGGAAAGCGGTTTTACTCGCCTTAGCCTCACACTGGGACGAGGCAGGTGATAGATATAGAATATCCGTATTAATGTTTGGAGAGCAAAGTTCCGGTACAGGGAAAACACCCCTACTTAGATGGATAAAAGAACTTGGCGGGGGATATGTAGGAATGACCGCTACAAGTAGAGGATTGACGGTAAATCTAAAAACAGGCTCACCCGGTTTTTTCGCAAGGTTTCACCATTCTGTTTGTGCGGTTGATGAGATTGATAAATTAGAAAAAGATGATCGTGATGGGATACTACAAGCAGCCGAAGAAGGTATTATATCTTTTGAATCAGCCGAAGTTAAAGGGGAATATCCTGCGGAGGCAATTATCCTTGGCGGAGCAAACGACACATCAAGATTCACTCCTGAGCAAATGGGACGATGGGATTTTAAATTCTACATGGAACAGTATTCTGTTGATGAGGCACAAGAAATAGCGGACTTCGTTTCAGAGCAAATGGGCAAATCGAAAGAGAGAGAGACAGAGAAACTTATGAAATTCTTGAAATGGATACGAAGTCGGAAAGCCGAGGTAAGTGATGATGTAAGGAAAGAAGGCGCAGAATTGATAAAAGAATACATCAGACGTTCCGGGAATACAGACATAAGACGAATACAGGCGATATGGCGAGTTGCACGTGCTTGGGCAAGATTAAATCGTTCTGATGTGACAGGGGAACATGTAGCAAAATCAATTGTAATGCTCGAAGATTGTGATAAGGATAAATAAGAACAAATAATATAATAAAGAACAAATAAGATATAGGTGATAAAAATGGTAGGCTTTGTTGATGGATGGAGAGAAGGGATAAGTTTTTTAGTTGTATTAGAGGGGTTAAGGATGGAAATTGAACAGCAAAAGAGAAGGGAAGCGCACTTGAACGCAATGTTTTTACATAGGGGAGCGAGCGTAGCAGCTACCGAGGGGACAAAAGAAGCAAAAAAAACCTTGGAGGATACAGAAAATATTATCGAAGCAATTGGGAAAGAAGATTGGGATAGGGCAAAACTAATTACTGATACAATACGAAACCGTTATTATTCGTTTAGGTTTTAGAGTTTACAGCCCCACCACGCAGAAAGAAAAGGGGGAGGGGAATCTAAAAACTGACAAAAGTGGGAGTGGACTTAAAAGAGGAGGGGGCACGGATGAGCACAGAAACTTTTATATGTATTGGTTTATTCCTTATGGGATTCTCTCTTATAATATCCGCAAGTTTAGGATTACTTGGAGTTTCGGGTTACTATGTTTGGGGATATGGCGGTGTGGGATTCCACTATGCTACTGAAACCGTTGAGCACCTTGTGATTCTATGTTTTGGTATTCTCATTGTAGTTATAGCAACTTTTCTAAATATTGAATTTAGGGGTGAAGGCGAATAATGGGCGGGGCGTTCTTGGAAAAATGGTAAGCGAATATTTTAAATAGAGAAAAGAACAAATATTTACAACAGGGGAAAGAATTTTAGCCCGATACAAAAGGAGGTAAAGAAAGAAAAAATGGGAGTAAACAAAAGACTATTAAAAGAATATGGCGGAAGAGAATATGAGAAGGGAATATGGCAGGTACATTATAGGCTGCCTGATATTTTATATGCTGAACGGGGGCAGCAACTTGCGGTAACGGTGTGTGTGGAATCGGAGGAGTTAGAAGAGGAGGAATTTGAGATTCTGAGTGGTAAAGCGAGAGAAAAAATAGCAGTAAAAGTTTTTGAGTCGTCAATATCTACCGAATCGTATGAGGATTATAAAAAGGGTGCTCTTAAATTTGCTAAACCAATAACGGGGGATTTATCTGGCGACTACAAAGACTTTATGATAACGGTTGCCATCACAACAAATGATAGGGAGTTCCCTTGGAATTTAAAAACTCTTGGCGAGTTTGCCGAATTTCATAGAGAGAGAGAAAACTCAATTTTACTCTTAGGGCAAATCATTGACAAATACCGACTGGGTAAGGAGAAGTGAAAATGGAGAAGGCGACAACGCCCTATAGCGCAATTGCAGGGATAATTAACAAAGGTGTAGCTAATTTTTCGGACTGGTGGGCACGGGAGTTGGCGGTGCAAAGAGTTAAGTGGCATTTAAATGCAATCCCCGGTGATATGGTTAAAGAGCCACTCCGCATAAAATTCAAGAACGCTAACATTCACGTTTCAGACTCGTGGAAAGAAGCACCACGCTGGATAGATTTCTTAGGATGGCTTAAAGCGGATAGTTTGAGTCGAATGGTGGGGATAAAAGACGCTTGGGATTGTGATATTTTCGCTTTGGAGTCAAAATGCCGAGCAGAGAGACGGATTATTGGTAACATATCATACGGGTTCGTTTGGTATGCAAAGCCAGCACATGCAGCGAACGTTCTTGTGGGATATACGGACGGAGTGCTAAAAGCAATACAGGTTGAACCACAGAGCGACAGCATACCGAGCTACGACCCGGACGAGGCATATCTGGTGGTGGTGTGAACAATGAACACTACGATACGAGCGATACGGAACAGAATATTGTGGAGGATGGTTGTCTCCTCGGTCAGACTAATTTGGTGGTGGGAAGACAGAAAACCGCTAAAACAAATAATGCAGTATTTCATACCAGTAGCATTGTTATTTGTGGGGGTTATGATGAGCCTTATACCCATCGCCTTACATCTACGTTATGCAATACCCATCTCAGCAATTGGTCTGATAGCCGTTATGATAGCTGCTTGGTTGTTGGCGAGAATAGAATAGGAGTAAAAAATGGCATTAGATGAAATAGAAAAATGGAAGTCAGTAAGCGAGCCATATTGGAATGAAGATGCAGGGGGACTATTCGCGAGGATAGACTACGAAGGTCAGAACTTAGAAGCAGGTGTGATTTACGAAGGTCTTATTAAAGTCCCAACCGCACCAATAATAAATGCACATGGCACACAAATAGGTAGTACCAATCCAACAGGTTACTGTACATTACATAAATCGTGGTTAGAATCCTTTGGTTGCACGTTTCCTTTAGAAATCAAAGTTCATTTACAAGATGAATATGCTAACGTTAAAGATACAGTGACAAGGACGATAGAGGAGGTAATAGCCCCTTCATGGAAGTCAGTAAGCGAGCCATATTGGGATGGCGACTTAATAAAGATAGAATACGAAGGGCAAGGGCTTATCGCTGGTGTTGTCTACCAGGGGATGGCGCACATAAAAGATGATCCGGGCAATTATGGTTCGGGCACGACTATAACAAGTGGAAGTCCAACAGGTCATGTATCGCTTTATAAACCTCTTGTGGGGCAGACGGCAGTAGTAGAGCTACAAAGCGCAGAGGGGGTTTTAGATTCTGTTGAGAAGACAATACCAGAACCTCCTGGGCCAGACGAATCTTGGAAATCTGTAAGCGAGCCATATTGGGAGGACTATTGGATAAAAGTGGATTGTGTGGTTCAGAATTGTGAAGCCAGCAAGAGTTATCACGCTCGTATTTGCTGTGAAGGGGCGTCTCCCACAGACATAATAGGCTCAAATAAGCTTCTTCCAGATGGAGCAGCGGAAAGGTCATGCACAGTTAAGGTTGGCAGGGTTGCAGTAGAGAACAACTGTGGTTCTATACCCATTGATGTGGACATTGTATTAACTGAGGGGTGGGCAGAGAAAGACAGAGTAACAAGAACGATACCAGAACCTCCAATAACTTGTACCTCCCCGACACCACACTATCCATTTCCAAACGGTGGCTGTAAATTACTAATCGCTTACGACTTTCGTGCTGACGGTGATATAGATGCAGGGGAGTTAGGAAAGGCAAAGGACGATCAAGTGGCAGGCATAATAACGCAAGGTGAATTGGACTTTATAAAACAAGCAAGCGTATCGGGGAGTATAAATGCATTATGCCCTGGGTGTTATATTCCTGAAAGGGCAAAATTTGAATTTGTCGAAGACGAATGCTACATACAGTACGGTGACGACTTATTCTGCTTCGCAGACGAACCAAAAGATGTTCCACCCGGAACGAATATATGGGTCTATTTCGGGGTGAAAAATACGGGCGAGACAGCGGCAAGAGCAACCGTTAAGGTTTTTGACGGCGATACGAAAATGTGCGAGAAAACAAGCTCGGCTGCAATACAACCAGGGAGTCACATGAACTTCTACAGGTTCTGCTTCAAGATGAGCGAGGCAAACAGAGACCTCGTGATGAAAGTGTATGAGTACGGCAAAACGGAGGAACACGATAGTTTTGGATGCTGATAGACATGAACGCAAAGGCAGAACTATGTTTTAGGGCGGCGCACGCCGTAACCATCGCACTTATAACAACCGCACTCGCTTTGTTGGTGCTATATAAGCCGATATTGGAGCTGAGTGGTGGGGCTGATTTCGTTATTAACAATCTCCACCTATTTCTTCTGTTTATAGCCGGATGTGCAATCGAACTGGAAATGTGTTTGATACTTATATGGTACTTCCTCAAGCCAAAGAAGAAAGCGGAGAAGTCTTGAGTAACGAAGACCGATGACTATCCCGCCATCACTGGAAGAGGAGGATGCGTTAAGATGGTTTATGTGGGACATTCTACGCGAAGAGGATGCGGAATATGTAAAATCTGCTGTCGAGCGGACGTTTTTTCAAATCTGTGGGGTTTGCCCCTGCTTCCCGGTGAGAGATTGTAGTGAACGTGGATGCTTCTTACTAAGACAAGGTAACGTTGCTTCTTATAAAGCGAAAACCAAAAGCTTTTTATATTTATTATTAATAAGTAAAATGTGGGGGAGATTGAAAAAAATAACTAGAAAAATATGAATCAAACAATAACTACAAAATCTATAGGGAAAGGAA
>JAYENM010000022.1:0-5670 GCA_034722095.1 Caldifarciminota bacterium
CTCTCGCTCTCCTCGATCTCGTCTGTATCATCGCTTGTCTCAACAACAGGAAGTAGTGTACAGAGTTTAATTGACATGAGAACTGTCACGGCATTGAATATTGCGAAAAGTGCGTCGAAACTCTCTCCACGGTCAACAGTCTCAATCCAGGAATGAACCAGTGTGGAAATAGAAATTGAGTGTATATCAACTTTGTCTCTTTTTACGAGAGAAACCAACTCACCAGGAGGAATTAACTGTTCAGATGCACAGCATTCTTCGAATAAAACAAAATCCGTTTTCATACTCACCTAATCAACTATTTACCTAATCAACCAATCAACTATTTAACTAATCAACCAATTACCTAATGACTATTGACCAATGACCAATGACGATTCACTACATACTCCCCACCGCGGCGATCAACTCGTCCTTTCTTATAGGCACGACACCTACTTTTCCTACCTCTATGCCAGCAGCATAACTCGCTATAAGTGCAGACTCGTATATAGATGCTCCTGCTGTTAGCGACAGCGTCAATGCAGAGATGACTGCATCACCAGCTCCAGCCACATCGTGCACCTCTGTCATTGCCTTATGAGGGATTCTCCACTCCCCTGTATCCCCGATTACGAACATGCCGTCTCTTCCAAGTGTAACCACAAGGTTCTTGCACTCCAATTTTTTCCGTGTTATTTGTGCCATCTCTACAAGATTATCATAGGAGAGTTTTATCCCCATGGACACTTCCATCTCTTTCTTGTTTGGTTTAAATGCTGTTACCCCTTTGTAATGAAAAAAGTTATCAAATTTCGGGTCAGCGGTTACTACGCAATCCTTAAAACAATTTATTATCTCTTCAATAAATTCCCTGTCAAGAAGCCCCTTATCATAGTCTTCAATGAGAACAGCATCAACATCCCCCTTTTTAGATATTATGAATTCGCGAAGGGTGTCTCTTTCTGCCCCATCCATTTTCACCTTATTTTCTCTATCAAATCTCACGAGTTGCTGGTCCTCTGCAATAACCCGTGTTTTGCGGACGGTTGGATAGTCATTCATAGATATCACACCACTTTCATCTATTCCCAGCCCTCTAAGAAGATTTCTCAGTATATCTCCTGCCCTATCCTTTCCTACTACACCAGCAAGGATTGGTATTCCACCTAAAGAGAGTATATTGTTCGCTACATTTGCAGCTCCACCAGGACTGGTTGATTCTCTCTCAATTTCTACGAGTGGCACAGGTGCCTCAGGTGATATTCTATTAACCTTTCCCCACAGGTACTCGTCAAGCATTATATCCCCGATGATAAGGGTTCTTTTAGCCGCAAAGTTTTTTATGTGCTTTATAAGGTTCATAGTACCTCCCCCAGTGTTTGGTAATTAGGTCGCTTGGTAATTAGGTAATTGGGTCATTGGTCATTAGTCATTGTGTCTTTGCGTCGTAGCGTCTTTGTGTCGTAGCGTCGTAGCTGTGTCATTTTGACTTGCTAATTGCTAATTTTGCATTGCTAATTGTTATCCTTTATCCTTTATCGCGACTAGGAAGTCGCTCCTACATCCTACCATCTAACACCTAATTAACCAATCAACTAATCAACTAATTAACCAACTAACTGACCAACTAACCAACCAACTAACTAACCAACTAATCAACTACCCACCCTCACTCCTAACGTCCTTTCGGGTTCCACCTTCTCAATTTGCACAGTAGTAAACTTGCCCATAAGGCTATCAGGTCCCTTAAACAACACCTTTATATAATTATTAGTCACACCTACAAGCCAGTCGTCTCTTTTGCTGTTTTCAACCAGGACTTTCATCTTCCTTCCCATGAATCTCTTTCTAAATCCGTAGAATTTTTTCCTGCTCAGGCGAAGAAGTGTCTTGCTTCTTTCCTTTACAACCCTATCTTGTGGTTTATCTTTCATATTATATGCCTTTGTGCCCCTTCTTGGAGAAAACCTGAACACATGGAAGTATGAAAGAGGCAGTTCTGCAAAGAGATCTCTTGTCTCCTCAAACTCCTTCTCACCCTCGCACGGGAACCCGCATATTACATCAGTGCCTATACATACATCCTGTATATTTCCGTTTATTCTGGTTATAATTTCCCGTTCATTGTATGTCGTGTATTCTCTGCCCATCAATTTTAAGATTTTGTTACAACCAGATTGAAGGGATATATGCAACCACCTGTAGAATCTATCCTCCTCGCTGATAAAATCTATTAATGGGGAAGTAATTGTTTCTGGCTCAATGGAAGATATTCCGAGAAGTTCTACTCCATCAATTCTAAGAAGGGATTTCATAAGTGACACGAGGTCTATACCATTGTCATCATATCTTCCGATATTTATGCCCGTGAGTATGAATACCCGATAATTGTTGGCTATAAGAGCCCTTATCTCTTTCTCTATTTCTTTTCTGGGCCTTGAGGTAGGCTTACCTCTCAGATATGGCACTATACAGTAAGAACAAAACTTGTCGCATCCATTCTGGATTGATATGAACGCTCTGGTATGATTGCTGAATCTTGTTATGGACTTGCTTTTTTTAAGCCCAAATTCAGTATCTATGGCATCTCTATCCGGGATTATCTCTATTTTTGCATCAATATGGGGATTATTCCTGGCATAGCATCCGGTCATAATTATTCTTCCAGAGGGATTTCTCCTTCTCAGTCTATTCAGGAGATTTCTTGTTTGTCTTTCTGCACAGCCTGTTACGGAGCAAGTGTTGACAATGATACAATCAGAATTCTCTTCTCTCCCTACCAGCTTCCATCCAGAGGATTCAAAATCCTCTCTTATTCTCTCCGTGTCATACTGATTCTGTCTACAACCAAGTGTAATGAGACTAACACTACCCATATCAAATTTATAGAGTGCATTACCTTGGTAATGCACAAAAAAGTTGTAGGCACACCTGTCCCGTCACAGGTCATACGACCCGTCCCTATGGATCCGTATGGACATGGGCGGGAAATTCAATTTGTGCTATTACCTATCTACCGATAGGTAGACCTGCACGATTTGAAATCGTGCCTACTTCAGTAGGGCAAACCTTTCCGCAGGATGCTGTGCATAGGTTTGCTTATATTTGCAAGGCTGACTTGCCTGACGCCTGCCTGCCGGTAGGCAGGGCAGTCAGGAAGCCTCGCCCTACCGGCAAGCAGGTATTAAAATGAAAAAGTAAAGATTGAAAGTCCCAAATCCGAAATTCTAAACACTAAACAATGTTTAAATCCTAATTCTCCAAATCTTAAACCGTTGTTACTTGTTTGAAACATTTAAAATTTGGAATTTGTTTAGGATTTAGAAATTAGATTTTAGAATTTTTGCATTTTAATATGTCCATACGGATCCTGTGGATAATTTTGATATTTAATATTTGATATTTGATTTTTATCTTTTCATCAGCACATCTGTCTCCACATTTACCTTACTCCCAACCCGCCAGTATTTTATATTGGTATTCTCTTCAGTAAATGGGGTTATCCCGATTCTTATTATATTGTTCCTTTTTGACTGGATAGTAAGACTTATTCCATTCAGTGCAATACTGCCTTTTTCAATAACGAATTTTGCGAGTTCTTGTGGTATGGAAATTTCAACGATATTGTGCCTTTTCCCTGTTACCCTTGCGATGCCATCTATATGCCCATAGACAATGTGACCTCCCAATCTATCGCTAAGTCTCAGTGCCCTCTCGAGATTCACATAATCTTTCTTGTGCAGGAGGGCGAGATTTGTCTGTTTCAGGGTCTCAGCCATAACAAATGTAGAAAATGAATTCCCGCTTACCTCATTTGTGGTCAGGCACACTCCGTTTACTGCTACACTATCTCCTGCCTTGAGGTCGGTTGTCACAGCAGGGGCATATATCCCCATCATAATGCCATCCTTTTGATGCAGGATACTATCTACTCTACCAAGTTCTTCTATAATACCGGTAAACATTTTGTCTCCCACTAAATTTCTCCCACGGATTTCTTCTCCCACGAAAGACATGTTTTTTTCTCCCACTAAGGACACGAAAGACACGGAATTTATTTTTTTATTTTTAGTGTACTCCGTGTTCTTCGTGGGTTATCTTTCAGTGTATTTCGTGTACTTCGTGGGCCATCTTTTAGTGAACTTTGTGTCCTTCGTGGGCTATTTTTTAATGTTTATCGTGTCCTTCGTGGGCCATCTTTCAGTGTATTTCGTGTACTTCGTGGGCCATCTTTGCGAACAGTTCTTCAAGTGTCGATGTCTTTGATAGCACCTCCTTCGCCTTTTTTACCAAAGGACTATATACAAGATACGATTCTTCGTATCTTCCCTTTGTATTCCAGATTGCTTCTGCTATTGCGCCTCGGAGATACAGTTCGATGAAGGGCATTGCACTATCCCATTCGCTTGCATCTATGTTCAAATCTTTTTCGTCCTTTAACAGGGTTCTGAATTTATCGTATACCTCTTTATCCAGGGTAAATCCTCGTTCGAGGTCAGGATGAAGTCTTGTATAATGAGCAGCAAAACTCAAAAACCCGCCCTTTCTCCATATCTTGTTGACAGCGAGTGGTATTTTTTCAGATTCCAGGCATATATCAGGTACTATTCCTCCTCCACCATGCAGGGTTCTTATGGGAGCTCTCAATGTAGAAAAATCTATATTCACAGTGGGATTTTTGAGGAGAAACCTCAAGGTATCTGATTTATCTATGCATCTTCCAGATGGTGTATAGTATCTCGCGGTGGTAAGTTTCAACGCCTCCCTACCCCCCATGGGAACAATTGTCTGTACGGAACCCTTGCCGAATGTTGTATCACCAATTATAATTCCTCTCGACCAGTCCTGGATAGCACCCGCGACAATCTCGGATGCAGATGCACTTGCCCTATCCACGAGAACAACGAGTGGGTATCTCCCATAGGGTGCCTCACTCCGTGCCCTGTATTCATTATTTGCCTCGGGTAATCTTCCCTTTGTGCTGACTATGAGATCGCCTTTGTCTATAAAGTTATTGCTGACTTCCACCGCCTCTTTTAAAAGTCCGCCAGGATTGCCAGTAAGGTCCAGAATGAACTTTGTAGCACCCCTATCGTGAAGTTCATCAAGTGCATTTTTGACCTCTAATCCCGCGCCTTTTGAAAAGTTCACCAATTTTATATATCCTGTACTGTCTGACAGAAGACCATAGTATGACACATTCCTTATTTCTATGATTGCCCTTTCTATTGTATAGTCGGTCTCTTCCATACCCTCCCTTGCTATTGTTATTGTAACTTTTGTCCCTGGAGTCCCTCTTAATTTTTTCACAGCCTTATCGGTTGTTATACCCCTTGTAGATTCTCCTTCAATTTTGGTTATTATATCGCCGGGGCGTAATCCCGCACGGTATGCCGGGGTTCCCTCAATCGGGGCGATTATGGTCAGCCAGCCATCTCGTATGCTTATCTGAATCCCGAGTCCGCCGAATTTACCCTGTGTTCTGACATTCAGCTCACGATAATCATCCTCATTGAGGTAGGAGGAGTGGGGGTCAAGAGAATACAACATTCCTTCTATAGCTTTCCTGACAAGATCGGAAAGATTTACCTCTTCCACATATCTTTGCTGCACTATTCTTAGCACATTTGTAAACAGATTAAGTGTGTAGGATATATTGTCTGCTGCACTGATCAGCGGTACAGCTAC
>JAYENM010000023.1:0-5654 GCA_034722095.1 Caldifarciminota bacterium
TATTGATATAGACAATGATGAAATTATTGATATTCACTTTGGAGACAGCTCTTTTACGTACATAGACAGCTTTGACGGCACACAGGGTCATAATGGTAGGTATTCTTATGCCGCCACTGCATTTGACCGCTACTGGAATGAATCAGGGGTATCCAACATTGTACAGCCGGATTCAATTCCGTCGTTTCCACCGAGTGGGGTTTCAACCGTATCAACGGAGTCGGGATTTAATATTTATAAATAGTATTATTGCTATGAGCTTGTGGCTGGTTTTCGCAGGCATAAAGCCTGCGGCTACCTATCATCTAACTTTGGTAGCCGCAATCTTTAGATTGCGCACTGATTCGCAGGCGTAAAGCCTGCGGCTACCCGTAGGAATATATGCTGAAGCTTGCCCCAGGAAATATATCTATCCGATTTCTTTTCAAGCTGACAAGTTTATGTTTATTGCTTGCATTTAATGGGTGCATAGTAATGAAATCCAGGTGGAAAGGCGTTGAAATTAACTAACAATGAGATTGAAATTGCAAAACGATTAGAGATTGATGAAAATGAACTAAGAAAAATGATTCTAAATGAATGTTACAGTAGAATAGTTAAAAGGAGAAGACAACAATGAATAAATCTGCTTCAATAATTTCGGGTAGATTAGTCTCTCTGGATGTCTTCCGCGGGATTACGATTGCAGGGATGATTTTGGTAAACAACCCTGGAAGTTGGGGCTATGTCTATGCAGCACTTGGACATGCTGAGTGGCATGGCTGGACACCAACTGACTTAATTTTTCCTTTTTTTCTGTTTATTGTTGGTGTAGCAATAAGCCTTTCTCTCACAAAACGACTAAAGTCGGGTGCAACACACTTAAGTATATTTTTAAAAGTCTTAAGGCGATCTATTATACTCTTTGCACTTGGACTCTTCCTCTCCTTCCTCGCGAGATGCATCGTCCCGAAGTTTGATATTTCGCATATCCGAATTCCGGGTGTTCTACAGCGCATCGCAATATGTTATTTTTTCAGTGCACTCATATTTATCAAAACTAACTGGAAGGGACGTGCTATTATTACCGTAACTCTTTTGGCTTTTTACTGGGCAATGATGAAACTCTACCCTGTGCCAGGATACGGTCCTGGTGTACTCACTCTCAAGGGCAATCTATGCACATATATCGATAATTTACTTCTCAAAGGGCATATGTATAAGCCAAATTTCGACCCTGAGGGTATCTTCAGTACAATACCTGCTATAGCTACAACCCTATCTGGTGTTCTTGTTGGCGATTGGATTCATTCTACGAGAAGCCATCTTAGAAAGATAGCTGGACTTTTTGTAGTTGGCAATTTTGCTATTTTAGCCGGTATTATAATGGACGCATGGCTACCGATAAATAAACAATTATGGACAAGTTCTTACACCGTATTTACCTCAGGAATGGCGATGGTTTGTTTTGCGATGTGTTACTATATAATTGAGATAAAGGGTTACAAGAGGTGGGCAGTACCATTTACCGCTATGGGCATGAATGCCATAGCAATGTTCGTTGGAAATGGACTTATGGTGAGGTTATTAAGCTTCTGGAAAATTACAGAACCAGATGGCTCACAATTAACCTCGCTCACATACGCCTATAGACACTTTTTTGTGCCTATCGCAGGTAATCTAAACGGTTCACTTCTTTATGCTATCGTAATGGTATTGCTATGGATAGGCATTGCCGCTATATTATATCGAAAGAAGATATTTATTAAGATATAAACCCTTGGCAAGGACAATCTGTGTGGAGTTAATCCGTGGAGTTAATCCGTCAGGATTTTATATAGAAGGCTTACGCCTTAATTCCAAAGGCTAACGCCTTAATTCCCATTATGGGTTTATTCAGCGTAAAAAAAGAGTTAAAATATGAATAGGTCGGATGTAAAAATCAAAAACTTTAAGGAGGAGAATACCCAGGAGGTTGTCAATTTATGGAACTTGTCTCTTATACAGGACAATATTACCTTTGAAGAATTTGAAAAAAAGGTTATTAAAGATCCTAACCTTGACCCTTGCGGAGTACCTGTTGCCGAGAAAGATGGCAAAATTGTTGGATTTGCTATCTCCATTGTTCGTAAAGTACCTAATAATGGATTGGGGCTGGAAGAAGATAGAGGCTGGGTCACGATGATTTTCATACACCCTGAGTATCGTCGGCAGGGGATTGGTACGATGTTATTAAATAGATGTGTCGAATTCATCAGGTCAAAAAACAGAAAAGTCATCTGGGTTTGTGGCTTGACGGGTTCTTCTCCAAACTATTTCTTTCCCGGTATAGATGTGGATCGCTATAAAACTGCAGTGGAGTTATTCAAAAAAATCGGGTTTGTTATTAACCATACTGCTGTGCAGATGGAACGCACTTTAGAAGGTTATTTTATACCTGAAGATATAAGAATCGCTGAGGAGAATCTAAATAAAGAGGGAATTACGGTAAGGTTACTTCATAAGGGTAAAGAAAAACAACTATTAGATTTTTTATGGGAACATTTTCCGGGTGATTGGCATCGACATACAGAGATGGCATTATCAGAGCGTGGTACACAGGATAGGTTTTTCATTGCACTAAAAGGAAAGGAAATCGTTGGATATTGCCATTATGAAGGTGACCATTTCGGCCCCTTTTTTGTCCGTCCTGATCTACGATACAAAAAGATAGGCGCTGTTATTTTCCACAAATGTGTGGAAAGGATGAAGAACGATCTCAAATTGAATAAGGTATGGTTCAGATGGGCAGATGAACCTAAACCGGCAGACTTTTATCGTAGATACGATATGAAAGTGACAAGGAGATACGCGATTATGCGATTAGATCTTATTTAAACTCTAATGGATAGAAAACTCCGTATAGTTGTTTTTGGTGCCCATATTGGCGATGCCGAAATTACTTGCGGTCATGTGATTGCAAAATATATCAATGCGGGGCACCGTGCCACTATTGTCCATTTGACTCCAGGTGAAAAAGGTAATTCCGAACTCCCCCCAGAGGAATATAAAAACCAAAAGATAGAAGAGGCTGAATCGTCAGCAAAAATACTCGGATGTAATTTAAAGGTTCTCTCCTACAGAGACGGAGAGCTACCATTAAATGAGGAGGTTAAACTCGAAATATGCGACCTGATCAGAGAGTTGAAACCCGACATAGTCCTCACTCACTGGAAAGGTTCATTCCATAAAGACCATATAAATACACACTTCAATGTTGTTGAGGGAATATTCTATGCTGCTCTGCAGGGTATAAAAAGGAAACTTCCTGCATGGGGTGTTTCTAATCTTTACTTTGCTGACAATTGGGAAGATGCGATTGACTTTGTGCCTAATATATGCCTAGATATAACCAATACTTATCAAACCTGGTTGGAAGCAATTAGTAAACACGCTCTTTTTCGTGGGGAAATAGCAAGTTTTCCGTATAGAGAATATTACGAAGCATTAAGCATAGTCCGTGGTGCAAGAGCTGGATTCAAACATGCTGCCTGTTTTATGATACCTGAACATTCTGACATTCGCAAGGGTGATTTCTTTCCAGTCGAAGAGAAAATGTTAATCTATTAAATGAAGGATCGGAGGCACAAACTCAATTCGTATCTAAAAGTAAATGGACTATAAAAGGCTTACCTGCCTACCGCCTATACAGGTCGTATGACCCATACGGGTCGTATGACCTATACAGGTCGTATGACAGGCAGGCGCCTTAAATCCAAAGGCTGATAGATGGAGTTAATCCGTGGAGTTAATCCGTTGCACAGCATCTCATATCCATATCCATACGGATCTTGAGACGGATTCTGTGAACGAGCCGTAGGGCCGTATGGAAAGGATTTTAATAAAAGGCTTACGCCTTAAATCCAGTCCCTAATACGGAGTTAGTCTGTGGAGTTAATCCGTGGAGTTAATCCGTCAGGATTTTATATAAATGGTAGCACTATGCCCCGCACCTAATAGGTGCGAGGGTATGCAATAGTGCTCCATAAAAGGCAAAAAATTTATGGTTGGAAAAGTTCATAAATTTCATTCGATCTATTTTTTTCTGCTTTTTGGTGCAGTTTTGTGTCTTTTTGGATGTTCAACTAAATTTTTTAAAAAGGGAGCACAATATATGCCCGATGAAGATGTCACCCGCACAACATTGTCTGCCCCAATGCCGTGGTTGCGTGAACCATCTACACGATGGGAGAGAGATTTTAGTAGCTCACGGCGCGATAGTCTCATCCCTGTACCCAAAGCCGATCTCGAAAAAGAGGGCGTTGGGATAAAAACCCGTGTATACGATCTCTTCGATAGATGGAAATTAAATGATGACATTACAGGGAATCGTGGTACCTATTATGCAGATATAACAGGTGAATGTAAAGGAATGATTGAGATTGATTTCGCCTTAACCCCTGAAGAATGGCAATCTCCTGAGAACAGGGTAAATTACTATCGAGCTGTGGACAAGGTTATTGACAAGATTGGCAATACGCTTCTGGCAGATTTTGGAGATAAATTGGAGGGGCAAGAAAGGGAATTCTTTCTGCGCGCCCTTAAAACCCTTGCGTGGCAGGAAAGTAAATGGCAGCATTACCTGCGTTACAAAGATTGGTTTTTTGTTCTCCTCAGCGGTGGTTCTTATAACAAACTTGATGACTGGGGCATCACACAATTAGCCCGTTCTTCCTTTGACCCTGATATCTTACTAAACAAAAACTTCTTCAATAGTAAAGGCTATTGTTCAATCTCTAGCAGTCTATATTACGGATTTATGCAATATTATTTTTGTTACATGGAGGCGAGAGAGAATCCTGACAATGGGCCCAGTTTGTTCAATAAAATTGTGGGTGCCTACAACCGTTACTGTTCTGGTTATAGTTCCTGCTACTACGAGCTGGCAAAAGACGATAAAGCTTACCAAAACTATCAGATTCGGGCAATGGGAGGATTTAAAGACAATTTTATCTTAAAACTGTGGGAAAAGCTAATGAATTTGAAAAATGAGGAGTAATCTCAGAATATGCGTTGATTTTTGTGGGTATTGTAGGGCACCGTAGGGGTTTAATATCTTAAATCCCTACAGAAATACACCTTTTTCGCAAACCTAAAGTTTACCCCGCCACAGGCGGTGGGTTTGCCCTACGGAGTTCGCTACGATCATAATTTAAGGTAATTTTATCTATGCAATTAACTGGTATTGACATTGTAGTACTAACACTCTATTTCTGTTTGATAGTTTTTATCGGCTATTGGACAGGCAGACGCGAGCAAGATACCGAAGATTTCTTCCTTGGTGGGAGAAGAATGCCCTGGGGAGCTGTCTGTCTTTCAACTATGGCAACCGAGATGAGTGTTCTGACCTTTATAGGGGTGCCAGCTGATGCATTCAGAACTGACTATGTTTACCTTCAATTTGCGTTTGGCTCTCTTATTGGTAGAATACTCATAGCACTTCTTTTTATACCAGCCTTCTACAAGGGAAAAGTAACGACTATCTATCAGTATTTATTCCAGAGATTTGGTGAGAGCACACGAGGTTCTGCAACAATATTCTTCTTCATAACTAGACTATTAGGTAGCGGTGTAAGATTACTTGCTGCATCAATGATTGTATCCGTAGCTACGGGCTGGTCGTTGGTTATTTCAAT
>JAYENM010000024.1:0-5636 GCA_034722095.1 Caldifarciminota bacterium
CCTTTGGAATTAAGGCGTCAGCCTTTTATATAAAACCCTTTCCATACGGCCCTACGGCTCGTTCACAGAATCCGTCTCAAGATCCGTATGGATATGGATATGAGATGCTGTGCAACGGATTAACTCCTCCATACGGCCCTACGGCTCGTATGAGATGCTGTGCAACGGATTAACTCCAATCTACCTGTCGCCTACCTGTCTATACGGATCCGCAGTGACCGGTAGGCAAGGTAGACAGGCTTGCTGCTCCATACGGCCCTACGGCTCGTTCACAGAATCCGTCTCAAGATCCGTATGGATATGGATATGAGATGCTGTGCAACGGTTGTTTTTGCACAGCCTGAATAGCTTGCTATTGCCATACAATGACAGGATGCTTTAAACTTCTATGCATTACCAAGGTAATGCACTCCAAAGAGGTATAACTTCACAAATACAAAAGGCGTGATTGCCAAACCTAGGCAGCCTTTGCTTATCATTTGAAACAACTAAATCGGAGAAGAACCATAAACTTCAATACCTAACCCATTTCTGGAAGGTTGTATGCGAGGTAATAGAGGATATTATTTGAACTTACATAGTAATCCAGAGCGAGTGTAGCCTGTCGGATTATGCTCATTCCTTTAAGGGTGGAGGATAACCCCTTATCTACTATCTTTACATCGGTATTTCTCACCTGTAGACCAAAATGTTGGGCAAGCATATCTCCATAGAGTATGTAGAGAGAATCCAGAAACTCTTCTATTGATATATCCTTGAGAGTGTTAACAGTGAAGAGGCGTTTCCTGACTGTCAGATTTGCAAATTTGATAGCAAGTTTTCTTGTGTTAGACTCTAAAAGGGATAATGCCCTTTCCATACTACCTCCCGAGAGGTTTGCCACTAATTCCGCATTTTCTACTTTACGGGTTTTGAGTAACCTTCCAACCTCCAATTTACTCAATCGTCTGAATTTCACAATCTTACATCTAGAAATTATAGTCTGAAAGAGATAATTAGGGTTTGATGATATAAGTATAATAGTCGTGTCAAAAGGAGGTTCTTCAAGAGTTTTTAAAAAGGCATTTTGTGCCTCTTCTGTCATAGTATCTGCGTCTTCTATTATTATTACCCTTCTCCCAATCGTTTTAAGAGTTACTGCTTGCTTTATCTCTCTTATTCTGTCTATCTTTATAGTCCCCTTTTCGTCTGGTGAGACTATAATGCAGTCCGGGAAATTACCTTTATCTATAAGGCTACAGTTTGTACAATTGTCGCAAGGGTCCACTCCCTTCTTGTAGCAGTTAATTGCCTTTGCGAGATTGACGGCTGTTAGTTTCTTGCCAACTCCCCTTGGTCCGACAAAAAGATAGGAAGAAGGCAGTCTTTCTTTCATTATATCTTTCTGAAGGATCTCCTTTGCAATCTCCTGTCCTATGATATCATTAAAAGACATAGTCTCAAAACATAGGTTAACCACAGAGCATATAAGGCATTAATTTGTTAGTTTGTTAGTTGGATAGTTTGTTGGAAGGTTTGTTACAATCTAACAAACTAACTAACCAACTTTCTACTCTTGCGGTTTCTTAAATATTACTTGAGCAGGGTCAGGGGGTTAATAGCCCTTCCATCTCTCCTTATCTCGAAGTGGAGAGTTGGCTCCGATACTGTGCCTGATGTACCAACCCTTCCTATAATTTCTCCCTGTTTTACCTTTTCTCCATTCATTACTTCAATGTTTGAGAGATGTGCGTAAAGGGTATGATATCCATTTTCATGGTCAATTATGACAATATTACCATATCCGTAAAATCTACTTGCATATACGACCTTTCCATCATGGGATGCAACCACTCCCAACCCTTCCTTTACTCTTATGTCTATTCCATTATTTAAAAGTTTTGTTCCGTATACAGGGTCTATTACAGTTCCAAAATTTGATATAATAGTGCCGTGTGAGGGCCAGATAAACTTTCCAATCTTCCCCTTTTTCTCATCCTTTGCTGTTCTCCGCATGAACTCCTCAAGTTCTTCTCTTGAGCGTTTGAGTTCCGCTATAAGTTTCTCAACTTCTCTCTTTTTATCTTTAACGGTGTTTACTAATTTCCTTTTGGCTTTCTTTTGAGCAAGAATCTTATTTCTTACTACTTTTTCTTCCTTCTGCAAGGCAAGTAGCTTCTTTAGTTCATCCTGTGCTATGTTTTTACTTGATAGGAGCGAATTCTTCTTGTACGAGAGGCTATCGAGAATGGATTTCTCGCCTTTCAAAAATTGGTTTAGATAAAAGATGTTTTCTTCTTTCTGCCTGCACTGGACAATATCAGTAGAAGGTGGAATAGAAAGTTCTCTGTAGAACAGAAGGATCCCTTCGTTAAATCTGTTGTCCTTTTCATCTATGGATTTCTGTATTGTGAGGCTTCCCCTGCTCAAAAGTTCTATCTTCTCTCTTATCTTTTTTTCCTTCTTCTCCAGTTGTGAAAGTTTCTTCTTCTGCCTCTCTGCCTCTACGTCTATTCTTTCAAGCTCCTCCAGTATACTCCCCGCTTTCTTTTTGAGTGTCTCCAGTTCTTTTTGTGTTTTTTCCAAGTCCTTCTCTACCTTCTTGAGTTCTCCCTCGTAGTCTGCCGAGAAAATTAGAATAGATATGAGAATCCCAATCATAAATGAATTATATCCTATTTTTGTATAATTGTCAAGAAAAAAATAACCGCAGAAACTGCAGAGAATAACCGCAGAGGACGCAGAGAACACAGAGGGGTAAAGTATAAAAATGCAAAGTGCAAAATAAAAGACTAACCACAAAGGCACAAACCTGCCTGCCGTCAGGCAGGGAACACGAAGAAAAAATAAATAAAAAAACTTAGTGTCTTCCTTGGTGTCTTCGTGTCTTAGTGGTGAAATAACTAACCACAAAGACACCGAGTCACGAATAGGATAAATATTAAAATTCAAAATGAAAAATGCATAAGAATCGGTGTAATCTTTCTTCAAAATCTGTGTAATCAGAGGTCTCTGGGTATTTTTTTAGAGACCTCCAAAAAAAACTTGACAGTTTAGCATTTTTGTGGTATCATATAAAAATAAATTCACTGTTAAAAGACTGCGAAAAAGATGAAGCCTATAAGATATATTGCCTTGTCTTCTGTTATTATTTTACTCTCTCAGGGCGTTCTTCTATCTCATCCTCAGGAGGGTACCATAGTGGGATATGTATATGATGCGGTGACAGGTGTTGGTTTACCCGGTGTTAACCTTATTCTCGAGGGAACAACAAAGGGAGCAAGCACAGATCCAAATGGTGTTTTCAAAATTTCTCATATCCAGCCAGGGACATACATACTTACCACCTCTATGATCGGTTATAAAAAAAAGAATTACAAAGTAGAGGTAGCAGGAGAAAAGATAGTGAGGATGGATTTCTATCTTGAGGAGACTGTTATAGAGATGAAGGGGATAGAGGTGGTAGGGGAGAGGCCAATGATAGAGAAGGAGGTGACCGCCTCTCAGAGGATTATGGATACACGGACGCTTGAGGCACTTCCCGTTCATGATGTAAGAGGCGCACTTGCAACCCGTGCAGGAATATCTGGGGAGGGCACCGATATACATATAAGAGGGGGGCGGGCGAGTGAAATTCTTATGATAGTGGATGGTATACCCGTGAGGGACCCACTCTCAGGCACTGCCTTTGGAATGTATCTGCCTGTTTCGTCTGTCAGTGAGGTAGAGGCACTTACAGGTGGTTTTAATGCAGAATATGGTCAAGCGATGTCAGGAGTAGTAGATGTAAAATTGAAGGAGGGCAGTGATCATTACCGTGGGAAGATAGGATTTTCATCAAGCGGACCATTCTGGTATTTTGATAGAACAACGATACTACAACTGGAGGGTCCAGAATACATAACGAAAATGCTTCTGCCAGCTATAGGTATTCGCATACCTGGAAAGATCTCTTTTTTTTCAAATCTCTATGCAAGATTCTCTGATACATATCTGCCCCATACCGATAGTTTATGCTCAAGTGTGTTTGAAACCTCCAAACTCTCTCCAAGAGAAGAGAACACGCTATCAGGCATTCTGAAATTCACCTGGTCTCCCACCGATAACCAGAAACTTGCCCTTTCACTTTCAAGGTCTATAGAGATAAATCAGGGTTACTTCCTCTCGAGAAGTGAGTATCCTTTTGCATATGGATTCCCATACAGATATAAGAATATACTCGATAATTATCTGACATTTACAAGGGATGGTAATCAGGTTACCCTTTCATACCATAATGTTCCAAATTTACAGACCTTTTATGACATAAAATTTTCAAGATTCTTCACAAACCTTCGCATAGATGTTGGAGGGAAACATTGGTCGAAATACGATGAGTTATTGGATATATACCCCTCGGGAGATAGCCTGACTGCTCGTGGTGACGGATTCTGGGACATTGGTGATGCCCCTTACTGGCATGATCATTATGTTGAGACATATACAGGTAAATTTGATATAACAAGGGCAATAAGCCCTGTATATAGCATTAAGACGGGGCTACTCTTACAAGGTTTAGAGATTCAGTGGATAGATATTCACTACCCATGGTTTGCTTCACCGGGTGGGCTGGGTCTAAACAATGATATATACAAGGCACAGGGATTAGATGGTGGGATCTACTTTCAGAATCAAATATCCTTTGCGGGTATGATTGCGAATCTCGGGATAAGACTTGACTTCTGGGTGCCCGGAAGGTATCTTGAGGATGGTGTTAAAAATACTCTTAAAAAAGAGGATATACCCCCAATCGTAGAACAGGAATATAATGCATATCTCGATGACAACCCGAGAATACCCTTTACAGACTATCACTTTAAGGCACATTTCTCTCCGAGGGTCGGTATATCATATCCCATTACAGATAGAGACAAGTTTTTCTTCTCATACGGTCATTTTTCGCAGCTTCCTGACAGAAAATTTGTGTGTTCAAAACTGGGAAGAAGGGCCACCTCAACCTACGAACTTGTAGGAAATCCTAACCTAAATCAAACAATAACTGTTGCGTATGAGCTTGGTCTGGAGCATCTTTTCGGAGAGCATACAAAGCTTGTAACTACAGCATATTACAAGGATATCTTTAACTACCCTACTGCCCAGAAGGTACCGGGAATTCCACCAAATCCTGATTTCTGGATGTATTTTAATTCTGATTATTCGAGGTCCCTGGGACTTGAAATAACTCTTGAGAAGAGACTTTCCCGGAACTGGTATAGTGATATTGAATTTACTCTCTCGCAGAGTAAGGGCAGAACTTCTACCGCAGAAGATATATACTGGAGAGGAAAGGAGGAGAGTTTAAAAGAATGGTATCTAATATGGGATAGACCTCTCAAAGTCTTCGGGTCCCTTGGTTATATAATGAGAGATAATGAAAAATTGAACATTTTTGGACTTGGTATACCAGGTAGTCTAAATGCGAACCTTTCCCTGTCTCTCCAATCAGGCAGAAGATATACCCCTCAGGATACCCTTGGAAACAGAGGAGAGCTTAACTCCGGTATCGGACCTTACTGGAGCAGAGTAGATATAGAGTTAAAGAAGGGAGTGAGACTTTTTGGATTAAAATTCAATATCAATCTTAAGGGCAGGAACATATTCGACTACAGGAATGTCTA
>JAYENM010000025.1:0-5565 GCA_034722095.1 Caldifarciminota bacterium
TGCACGCTCTTTAAGACCAACAGCTTCCAACGCCTCCATAGCTCTTCTTTTTCGCTCCCTATCACCTACGCCAGAATAAAGCAATGGAAGTTCTACATTACCAAGTGCCGTTGTCCTAGACAGTAAGTTAAATGTTTGGAAAACAAATCCAATCTGCTCATTACGAATTTCAGACAAGTAGTTATCATTAAGATTATCGGTGGGCTGTTCGTTCAAGTAATAGCTTCCAGAGGTCGGTTTTGACAGGCAGCCAAGTATATCCATCAAGGTAGTTTTACCCGATCCAGAAGGTCCCATAATTGATACAAATTCGCCTCTATCAATTTCTAATGAGAGACCTCTCAATGCCATGACTTCAACTTTACCCGTGCTGTAAGTTTTAGTTAAGTTCTTTGCTTTGAGCAACTTAGCCATAGTTTTTAACCCTTCACTCACCCCCTACATTCGAGGTCTCCTAAATCTCTCTAACTCCCCAGGTAGTCTACCTTCGAAGGGGGTAATAAGTACTTCATCACCTTCTTTTAATCCTTCTTTTATTTCAACTTTTACATCATCTTCAAGTCCCGTCGTTACTGGTTGAGGAACTGGCTTTCCATTCTTTATTAACATCACCATTGTACGGCCATCTTTCTCTGTAATTGCCTCCTTGGGCACGCAAAGCACATCTTCTGCCAATCCGATGATAATATCCAAGTCTGCAGTCATACCAGGTTTGATCAATTCGATACCAGTTCGTTGCTCCTTGGCCGGTTGGATAAGTACAGAACCCAGGATTTCTATCTCTACTGGATACACCACAATATTTCCTTCAATAGTTCCTGCTGGTGCTATCTTTTTTACTACTCCCCGGTATACTTTACCCCTTACGGCATCAAATCCAATATTTACTGACTGTCCTGTCCTTACCTTGCCAATATCTACCTCGTTTATGCCGGTCTTTACAATCATCTTACTTAAGTCAGCTATTGTCATAAGGGCAGTACCACCGCCACCAAATGCTTGAGTTCCCGAAGTAATCATCTCGCCTTCTTCAATATTTAGATTGATTACTACCCCTGAGATAGGCGACTTAACAATTATATTGTCAACGTCCTTCGATGCAAGACTTTGTGGTTTTATTGGTTCGGTTCCCCCCAAAACTAACCACAGCTGCTTTTCTGCCAACTCATACTGAATCTTATTACTCTTATATGATTTCTCAGCATCCTCAACATCCTTTTTTGCGATAAATCCTTTCTGATACAGTTCCTGTTTACGCTCCAGATTTCTTTTTACATCTTCTAAATCGAGTTTTGCACGCTCAAGTGATGCTCTTGCCTGTGCTACCTGCTTGGCTTGTGATGATTCCTGCTGCACTAATGCTAACTTGTCGCCAGCTTTGACACTATCTCCTTCCTCTATAAAAAGCTTCTTTATTTCACCTGCTAATTCTGACTTTATATTAACAGTGGTTACTGGTTCTACTTTACCGCTCTCGGTTACTTTAACAAGTATGTCGCCTTTTTCAACCAGTACAGTTCTAAATTGTTGCTCCTTTGCATCTTTATTTCCTAAAATTGACCTGAAAATAACCAACCCTACTATTATGATTACCACAATTCCACCAATAACAAATAGCTTCTTCTTCATTAATGCCTCCCGTTTAATAAGTTTCTGGTGAAAAATGCTTTCTTTCAGGAGAAAGGGAGAATAGGGAGAGCTGGAGAAGTGAATTTATATTTTCTTCAATTATAAGGAGTTATGGAATTTTAAGAATTTCTCCATTTCATACTTTCCCCATTTCTCCTTGCTTACAGGACTTTTTCACCGGGAATTAATAAGGCAATTGACCCATAGCCTTCTTTAAGATAGCTTCGGCTAAAAGATAATCATATATTGCTTTTGTATGGTTTACTTTGCTGTTTGAGAGTGCTACACCAGCATCAATAACTTCAGTTATTGGAGCAATACCAGTTTTATATCTTCCCAATGTTGTATTGTAACTCTCTTCCACGCTTTCTACCTGTTTTTCTGTCAAGTCTATCTTCTTGAATGTGGTAACTAAGTTAAGGTATGCCAATTTCGCTTCTAAGTTTATTTCCTTCTCCAAATTTACATAATTGAGATTAGCTTCATTCAAATCTATCTTTGCTGCCTGAATAGCCCTTCTTTTTACTCCACCATCGAATATTGGAAAGCTTAGTCCTATTCCTACACGCCAATCAGTATTCTCACTCCAATTTGTTCGATTAATTGGAAGTCCAGCAAACGCAAACTTATCCGCATAAACATTATAACTACCTGTAATTGTAAAAGTGGGTAACCCATCTATCTGCGCCAGCCTCAAATTATACTTTCTAATTGAAAGACTTGTCTTTTGCTGTACAAGTTCAGGGCGATTTTTGAGAGCCTCATTTAGGCAATCGTCAAAATTGGGAGGTTCTTCTCTAATAAATTTGACTGGTTTTATTTTTGTGGGATAATCTAAACTAATACCCATTACATGGTTTAGTTCAGCATGTGCAAGCTTCAGATCACCTTCAGCCTGAAGTGAGTCAACCTCAGCATTCGTAACATCTACTTCAGCCTTCAAAATATCAGCCCTTGGTACAAGTCCCAGCTCAAACTGAGCTTTAGCAAATTCTAAATGCGTTCTCTTCTGGACTAAACTCTCCTTTTTGAGTTCCAAAATTTCTGATGCCTCAAGCAAATTATAGTATTTCCTGATAACATCAAGAATTAGTATAATCTCAGTAAGACGGTAGCCCTGTTTTGCTGAAGACAGTGACTGTCGAGACTTTGCAGCATTTATCAGAGTTCTTCCACTATTGAATGGAATCATCGCTGCATTTAGCGATAAACTATAGTGATTTTCGTTCCACTCAAATCTGTCATATATATCGTTAAGATTGTATCCCCCAGTGAGGTCGAGCTCTGGCAAGAATCCCGATCGTGCATCTTTTAAGTTTATTTCAGCGTTACTAACATTTCCTTCAGCTATAGCAATCTTATGCGAATTTTTTAATGCAATTTCTATGGATTGCTCAAGAGTTAATGAATCTTCAGACAAAGTTGCCAATGTATGGTTATTAGGTACTGTTGAGTATCCGAATGTTGGAGTTGTTAATTCTATTATTGTACAAACTATAAAGATACTAGCTATCCTAATATTTTCACCAGTCCGTCTCTTCTCTGATTCAGATTGTAATAGATTCATGGTCCGACTCTCCTTTCAGCGAGCATTTCGCATAAATACGGTCACACATTGATTATCGGTTACCAGTAACTTCCATAGCATATCAGGATATCAGTGGATCAGTCCATACGGATCCGTAGGGATAGGCAGAGTATCAGGTTATCAGCGTATCAGAACCTGATATTCTGGTTTGCTGTTATGCTTCCTACTGATATGCTGATCGTCTGATACACTTGTTTTACCTGACCACCGATCACTGATTACCTGATCTTCTGGTGCTCTTCCTACCGATATTCCGATCATCTGATACACCTATTTTTCCTGACCACCGATAACCCGATCACCGATTACTGATTACTGATATTATCTCGGTGATATTTCAATATCAACCTCGAAGGTAAAGCGAGCCGCTGAAAATGCAGGGTTCCCGCCAGAGGCGGGGTGATTGCTCTGGTTTGATGCGATTTCATCGGTCTTCACGATCCCCTCTTTCCTGCCTCCTACGGTCTTGCATCCTTCGTTCAGGACGCTTTTCCGGAGGAAGCGGGCGCATTCCTCCAGGATGCAATCTTCGTTCATAGAGCTGGAGAAATTGCTTCTGTTGTTCTGGGGTGAGTATATCCCTCATCTGGCATAAATTCTCAAAAACCCGTGCTTCAACTTCAGCCTGCAAAGAAGCAATCTCTTTGACTAAACTATCCGCTCTTGCCTTGTTTGGTTTAGTTTCTCTTAATAGCGCTATTAACTCTTCTCTTTTCGTAAACAGTTTTTCCCTCAGAGAGAGCATTTTTGGTCTCATCTCTTCATGCATCGCATTTATTGCATCCATCTGTCCTTCCGTGAGATTGAGCCTATGTCTTAAAAGACTTCCCCGCAAATCACGCCTTCTATCTATCCGCCTCGAAGTGATCTCTCTTCTGTAACTTCGTGCCTCCCACCAATGGTAGCCGAAAGTTAATATCGCCGCCAGATTTATCGCAACTGAGATGACAAGGATGATAATAAGAGATCTTTTACTCATTCTCCCTCCCCGGTTAATAAGTCATCATATACATCACTTAAAGAACCTGTACTAAAGTCATCAAGTGAGTTAACGCAGAGGAGATCAGCAAATTCCGTTTCCAACCTCGATTCGCTTTCTGCTCTTGCCTGATAGATCGCCTTTCCCAGATGACCTCCAAGAAAGAGGAAAAAGATAACGAGTGCCGTGGCGCCCACCGGGACAGCAACACGCCTTGTCCACTCCACAAATGGAAAGCGAATAAGGCTTCTCGCTTCTCGTTCGGCGATCCTCTGTTTCAAATGAATCATAAAATAGGGCGAAGGTTCTATCTCCTCAAAAGAATCAAAAGAATCTGATACCTGATGTAGATCTTCTAATTCCCTTTGACAATCGGGACAGGTTTTCAGATGCTCTAATATATGCTGTTTCTCTTCTTCGGATACCTCTCCGTCCAAAAAGGCAGAAAGTCTTCTTCTTACGCGTGAACATTTCATTTTTCCTCCTTCATTTATTTAGACAGGGATTTTTCTAAAAACTTGCGGTTAAACTTCACCTTTTTTTCTGAGGGAAAGCAATTTCTTTTTGAGGGCACCTCTGGCTCTGAAAATTAAGGACTCAACAGAGGATAGTGATATTCCCATAATCTGGGCTATCTCCTTGTAAGATTTCCCTTCGAACCTGGATAATACAAGCGCAATCCTCTGCCTTTTTGGTAGCTCATCAATTGCTCTTTTCATGATTTTTGACTTCCTTTGTCGCTCAAATTCAATCTCAACTTTAAGTGATTCAGGAGTCTTTCCCTGTTCCATTATCTCGTCCAGGGATGTAAGCCTTTCCTTGTGTTTGCATCTGTAATTTAAGCACTGGTTAACCACGATTCTATAGATTCTATAGAGCCAGGTCGAAAACTTGGATTTTCCCTTGAAGCTTTTGGCATGGCTCCACACCTTTATAAAAACTTCCTGCGTGATGTCTTCTGCTTCGTCAGATTTGCCAATATAACGATAGATGGTATTCAAAACACGGTGCTCGTATTTCTTCACTATCTGTTTAAAAGCGACTTCGTCACCCTCTGCTACCTTTTTAATCATTTTTGCATCCGGATCTTCACTATTGTGAATGTTTTTCATATATCTTCAATAAGTGCAATAAAAAGACGACTAACAGTATATTCTTAATTATCAAATAGCCAGGAAAGATACTTCTTGTTCTTCCAGCTTATCAATGAAATTCCAAGATGATAGTAATGAACGATAGTTAATCCCCGCGATGAGCTAAAAGGAAGATATGGATACCAAACGCCCCGCTTCTCATATTCCAGTATAAATTCTTACTTATATGCCTTACAAACGGAATCCCCAGCGGCTTTGTATACACCTTATCGAGA